>SKWP01000045.1 GCA_007128865.1 Paracoccaceae bacterium | reverse complement strand
GCCTGGGATATCGGCGCGCTGGGCCTTGCACGCGGGCTGGCCGAACGAATGGCGCCGGCCTGTGGCGGTGCGGTACTGGTCCATGCGCCCCTGTCGCGGCTGATCTATGACCTGAACCGCGCGCCGGGCCATGCCGGTGCCATGCCGGAACGGTCCGAAATCCACGATGTTCCCGGAAACCGGGCGCTGACGCCGCAGGCCCGGCAACACAGGCTCGATGCGGTTTACCTGCCGTTTCACGCGACCCTGCACGCCGAGATCGCGCGGCTGCTGGTGCAGGGTATCAGGCCGGCGCTGATTGCTGTGCATTCCTTTACGCCGGTCTGGTTCGGAAACCGCCGGTCTGTGGAGTTTGGCGTGATTCACGACGACGATCCTGCACTTTCGATGTCGGTGATGGCCGCGTCGCGCGAGTGCGGCTTGCAGACACGGCTGAACGAACCCTATTCGGCCGAAGGCGACGTTACCCACACGATCCGGCTGCATGCGGGGCCCTGCCGGCTGGCCAACACCATGCTGGAAATCCGCAATGACCTGATCGCAGATGCCGGGGCGCAGGCGGGGATGGCAGGCCGCCTCGCGCCGGTTCTGATTGATGCCATGGCAGCGACGGAAGCGACCGCCTGCCTGGTGCCCGGATGATCAGCGCCGGCCGTACGCCCGGCAAGCAGAAAGGTATGGCGAAATGGTCGGCAGACTGACGCTCGAGCAACTGGCAGCGGCCTTTGAGGCGGGCGAGATCGACACCGTTCTGGTGGCCGCGCCCGACATGCAGGGCCGGCTGATGGGCAAGCGGTTTCATGCCGCGCATTTCCTGGATAGCGGCTGGAAGGAAACCCATTGCTGCAACTATCTGCTGGCCACCGACATGGAGATGTACACGGTGCCCGGCTATCGTTCGACCAGCTGGGCGGCCGGCTACGGCGATTACACCATGAAGCCTGACCTGGCCACCCTGCGCCGGGTGCCGTGGCTGCCCGGTACCGCGCTGGTGCTGTGCGATCTGACCGATCACCACACCCATGCCGAGGTGCCGGTCGCCCCGCGCAGCATCCTGCGCCGGCAGGTGGCCCGCGCCCGCGAGATGGGTTTCGTGCCGATGGTGGCGACCGAACTGGAATTCTTTGTCTTCGACAACGCCTATGAGGAATTCCGGGACGGCGGCGTGAACGCGCTGCGTCCGGTGTCGGGCTACAACGAGGATTACCACATCTTCCAGACCACCAAGGAAGAGCCGCTGATGCGGGCGCTGCGCAACGGGCTTTACGGTGCGGGCATCCCGGTGGAAAACTCCAAGGGCGAGGCCGAGGCCGGTCAGGAAGAAATCAACATCCGCTATTCCGATGCCATGGAAACTGCCGATTTCCATGTCATTACCAAGAACGCGGCCAAGGAAATCGCCCATTCGCTGGGTCGGTCGGTGACATTCATGGCCAAGTACGACCACCGGCGCGCCGGATCGTCGAGCCATGTGCATCAGTCGCTGTGGACGCCGGAGGGCAAGCCGGCGTTTCTGGACCGCGACGCCGAACACGGCATGTCATTGGTCATGCGGCAGTTTCTGGCCGGTCAGCTGGCGCATGCCCGCGCGATGACCGTGTTCCTGGCGCCCTATGTCAACAGCTACAAGCGGTTCTGCGTGGGCATGTTCGCGCCCACCAAGGCGGTCTGGTCGCTGGATAACCGCACCGCGGGCTTTCGGGTATGCGGCGAGGGCGGCAAGGCGGTGCGGGTGGAATGCCGCATCGGCGGGGCCGACCTGAACCCTTATCTGGCCTGCGCGGCGCTGCTGGCGGCGGGGCTGGACGGAATCGAGAAGGGTATGGAACTGGAACCCGAAATGCGCGGTGACATGTACGCTGCCGAAAGCGCACGCGAAATCCCCGCAACGCTGCGCGATGCTGCCGATCTGCTGGAAGGCTCGGCGATGCTTCGGGCCGCCATGGGCGACGCGGTGGTGGATCATTACGTCAGGGCCGCGCGCTGGGAGATCGAGGAACACGACCGCGTGGTGACCGACTGGGAACGCCTGCGCGGGCTGGAACGGGCCTGAGATGCCATGACGCCGCCGCCGGGCACGGCCACAGATCACACGCGGGGCAAGACCGGAATACCGCGCCTTCTGCGCGCCGCAGGCCGGGCCGCACCGAAAACCACGGAGATGGAATGAAGCCGATACAGCTTGTCTCGCCCGTTGACGGCTCTGCCTACGCCGAACGCTGGCCCCTTGCGCCCGACGCGGCGCGGGCGGTGGTGGCGCGGGCGCGGGCCGCGCAACCAGGCTGGGCGGCACTCCCGCTCGAAACCAGGATCGAGCGGGTGCTGGCCGGCATTGCCGCGCTGGAGGCGATGCGCGCCGAAGTGGTTGAGGAACTCGCCTGGCAGATGGGGCGCCCGGTGCGCTATGGCGGCGAATTCGGCGGGGTGCGCGAACGGGCAGACCACATGGCCGGCATCGCCGCTGCCGCACTGGCGCCGGAGCAGGTCGAGGATGGCGCCCGGTATCGCCGTTATCTGGCGCGCGAACCGGTCGGCGTGGTCTTTGTCATCGCGCCCTGGAACTATCCCTATCTGACCGCGCTCAACACCATCGTCCCGGCGCTGATCGCCGGCAATGCTGTGGTGCTGAAACATGCCAGCCAGACGCTGCTGGTGGGCGAACGGCTGGCGCAGGCGCTGCATGCCGGCGGCGTGCCGCAGGATGTGTTTGCCAATGTGGTGCTGGACCACGCCACAACCGAGGCGCTGATCGGCGCGCGCAGCTTCGGCTTTGTCAACTTCACCGGCTCGGTGGCCGGCGGGCGGGCGATCGAACGGGCTGCTGCGGGCAGCTTTACCGCCACCGGGCTGGAACTGGGCGGCAAGGATCCGGGCTATGTGCGCGCCGATGCCGATCTTGACGCGGCGGTGGACGGGCTGATGGACGGCGCGATCTTCAACACCGGGCAGTGCTGCTGCGGGATCGAGCGCATTTATGTGCATGAGAGCCTTTACGATGCCTTTGTGGAAAAGGCCGTTGCCTGGGTGCAGGCGCAGAAGCTCGGCAATCCGCTCGACCCCGAAACAACGCTGGGCCCGATGGCGCATGCGCGCTTTGCCCGCGTGGTGCGCGACCAGATCGCCGAAGCGGTTGCCGCCGGGGCAAGGCCGCTGGTCGACCCGGCGTTGTTTCCCGCCGACGACGGCGGCGCCTATCTGGCCCCGCAGGTGCTGGTGGGTGTCGATCATTCCATGCGGGTGATGCGCGAGGAAAGCTTTGGCCCGGTGGTCGGGATCATGCCGGTTTCGGGCGACGACGAAGCCATCAGGCTGATGAACGACTGCGACTATGGCCTGACCGCCTCGATCTGGACCGCCGACACCGACGCAGCAATCGCCATCGGCGACCGGCTCGAAACCGGCACCGTTTTCATGAACCGCTGCGACTATGTGGACCCGGCGCTGTGCTGGACCGGCTGCAAGGACACTGGCCGGGGCGCGGCGATGTCGGCGCTGGGCTACCAGTCGGTCACGCGCCCGAAATCCTATCATCTCAGGAAGGTGACGAAATGACCGCACCGGTCGCGAACTGGTCCT
>SKWP01000177.1 GCA_007128865.1 Paracoccaceae bacterium | reverse complement strand
TGCTTGCCGGAAATGCCGGTCGCCTGCGTTTCTTGCCCTCAGGTCTAGTCAGGCCGGAAGCGGCTGGCAATGCCCCCGCCGGGCGTTATCGCTATCGGCTGGGCGCGGCATGCGCCGGGTTTCTGGCCGCGCGGCGCCGGTACTGGTGAATTCCGCCCGCCGTGCATAGATCATCACCCTGACGGCATGGCCCCGGCCATGCAGCCATCCCTTCAGCCTGGTCCGCGATGTCACGCCTGCTGCCGAAACCCACGCCCGAACTGCTGCTTCAGGCCTATGCCGCCGGGGTTTTCCCGATGGCGGAATCGCGGCAGGATCCGACGCTGCACTGGATCGATCCGATGCGCCGCGGGGTGATGCCGATCGAGGGGTTCCGCATCTCGCGCTCACTGCGCCGGCGCATCCTGCGCGCGGAATTCGCCGTTGCATTCGACCGGGACTTCGCAGGCGTGGTTGCCGGTTGCGCCGACCGGCCGGAGACCTGGATCAACGACACGATCCATGATCTGTCCTGCGCGCTGCACTGCATGGGACGGGCGCATTCGGTCGAGGTGCGCGCCGGCGGAACGCTGGCCGGCGGTGTCTATGGCGTCGCACTGGGCGGGGCGTTCTTTGCCGAAAGCATGTTCTCGCGCCGCACCGATGCCTCCAAGGTGGCGCTGGCCTATCTGGTGCACCGGCTGCGCGCCTGCGGTTTCGTGCTGATGGACACGCAATTCCTGACACCGCATCTGCAAAGCCTTGGCGGACGCGAGATCAGCCGCGAGGATTATCGCGCCCGTCTGGCCCGCGCCTTGCGGATGCCGGCACGATTCGACGCCACAACACCCCCGCCGCCGCCTCAGGAGGTGGTGCAGCGCAGCACCCAGATGTCATAGCGGGAATGATCCAGCGCGTTCAGCGCCGGGCTGGAGGCCACCATCCAGCCCTCGAACACCGGCGCATCGGGCCGCAGAACGTCGTGAACCGTCAGCAGCGCAAAGGCATCCGCGGTGGGGTTGTCGGCCGGAAACCGGCAATCGGCCAGGGTGATCGTCAGCCGTTCGTAAACGACGCTGTCGCCGGTTGCCACGCGCAGGTCGGTAACGCTGCCGGCCATCTTGTCGAGCGCGCGCAGCACGGCCCCGGTGCCGCTGGCGGCGGTCTGGCCTTCCTGTGCCGCCGGCATCGCTGCCAGGGCCGGGGTGACTGCCAGCGCCAGCGCCACCCGGCGCAGGGCCGCAGCCATGGGCAGGCAGCCCGCGGCAGGTTTCACTCCGGCTGCCATGCCTCGTAATCCCGTCGCGGGACGGGATCGGGGCGCCGTATGGAGCCGGCCGGCGCATAGGCCAGCGCGGTGCCGGTGAGGTTTTCCTGATGCGGCCGTTCCCAGGGCTTGTGGGGCAATGGCGCCTCGGTTGGCGGTGTGTCCCAGGTGTGGTGCAGCCAGCCGTGCCATTCCGGCGCGATCCGGCTCGCCTCGGTCTCGCCGTTGTAGATGACCCAGCGGCGGCGGCCGTCGCGCGAGCGGTAGAACACATTGCCCTGGGCATCCTCGCCCACCCTGACACCCTTGCGCCAGGTAAAGATCTGGGTGCCGAGCGTCTGGCTGTTCCACCAGGTCAGAAGCCGGAGCAGGAATTTCATCGCGCAATTCTCCAGAGCCTAGCCGCTGCGGCCTCTATGCAGCAAGGCACGTGCAAGGTCCAGTCACATCCGCGCCGCAGCCCGGTTCAGCGGCCTTCGTACCGCGCCGGGCGCTTTTCCAGAAACGCCAGCACGCCTTCGGTGAAATCGCGGCTGCGGCCGCATTCGGCCTGCGCCGAAGCCTCGGCGTCAAGCTGCTGGTCCAGCGTCCGGCCGGCCGATGCGCGCAGCAGCTTCCGGGTCTCGCGATAGGCCAGCGTCGGCCCCTCGGCCAGCTGGCCGGCCCGGGCGCGCCAGTGACCGGCAAACTCCGCATCCGCAACGGCCTCCCAGATCATGCCCCAGTCGGCGGCGCGGCGGGCCTCGATCCGTTCGGCAAACAGCGCCGCACCCATGGCCCGCGGCAGGCCGACGGCACGCGGCAGGATCCAGCTGCCGCCGGCATCCGGCACCAGGCCGATGCGGGCAAAGGCCTGCACGAAGGCAGCGCTTTCGGCTGCGATGACCACATCGGCAGCCAGCGCCAGATTGGCCCCTGCCCCTGCCGCCACGCCGTTGACCGCGGCAATCACCGGCACCGGCGCATCGACGATCGCACGCAACAGAGGCTCGTATTCGTCGCGCAACACCTGATCGAGGTTGAGCCGGTCGGCGCGCCCGCCGTCGCCCAGATCCTGCCCCGAACAGAATGCCCGGCCGGCCCCGGTCAGCACCATCACCCGGGCGCTGCGGCCCGCCGCATCGAGCGCATGGCGCAGCTCGGCCCGCATCTGGCGGTTGAGCGCGTTCATCACCGCAGGCCGGTTGAGGGTGATCACCGCCACCGCGTCGGCCTCGGCCAGCTGGATTGTCTCGTAGTCCATCGCACGCCCCTGCCCCGCGCCCGCGGGCGCCCGAACCCCGGACGCCGCGGCGCTATTCGCCCAAAATGTCCTTGAGCCGGCGCCGTTCATCCTCGGTCAGCCGCGCCGCGCCGGGTTCGGGCGCCCTGTCGCGCCGGCGCAGATACACCACCGCCGCGCCCAGCGCGATCAGGAACAGGACCGGCGCGCTGACCCACAGCACCAGGTTGGCGCCCTGCAGCGTCGGGCGCAGCAGGACATATTCGCCATAGCGCGCCACCAGAAACGAAACCACCTCGTCGTCGCTGTCGCCCTCGACCAGCCGTTCGCGCACCAGGATGCGCATGTCGCGGGCCAGATCGGCGTTGGATTCGTCGATCGATTCGTTGCGGCATACCAGGCAGCGCAGGTCTCGCGACAGGGCGCGGGCGCGGGCCTCCAGCGCCGGATCCTCCAGCACCTCGTCCGGCAGGACCGCGACGGCTGGACCCGGCGCCAGGGTGCCCATGGCCAGCGCCGCCACCACGGCCAGCAGGCGCATCATCCGATGCAGGCGCATCATGCGCATCCCGTTTGGTCGGTTCTTCGCCTGGCCAGCGGTCTCTTCCCGCCCGTGGCTCCCGAGCGTATCAGACGGATCCGGCATCATTCCGCAGCTACCGGCGCCGGGCCGCGACCGCTGCGCGACGCCCCCGCCGCGACCCTGAACCGGCGGTCCGAGAGGCTGAGCAGCCCGCCAAGGGCCATGATGATGCAACCCGCCCAGAGCCAGTTCGCAAACGGCTTGATATAGGTGCGCAGGGTCCAGCCGCCGCCTTCCTGCGCGTCGCCGATCACCACATAGACATCGCGCAGGAAGCCATAGTCGATTGCCGCCTCGGTGGTCGGCATCCCGGCGGCCTGATAAAAGCGCCGCTCGGGCCGAAGCTCGGCCACCGGCCGGCCGTCTCGGGCAACATCGACAAAGCCCATGGTCGAGCTGAAATTCGGCCCCTCGACCCGCCGCACATCGGTCAGCGTCAGGGTATAGCCGCCGTGTTCGAAGGGCACGCCAATGGTGGCAACGCGGATATCCTCGGTTTCCCAGGCCAGCATGCCGGCAATGGCAAACACCGATATGCCAAG
>SKWP01000127.1 GCA_007128865.1 Paracoccaceae bacterium | reverse complement strand
TTCATCATGCCGCGCAACACCCCGCGCGCGAGCCTGAAGGCGGCTGTCAGATTGACGTCAAGAACCGCCTGCCATTCGTCGTCGGACATGCGCATGAACAGGTTGTCGCGGGTGATGCCGGCGTTGTTCACGAGGATATCGACACCGCCCAGCGCCTCGGCAGCCTGCCCGGGAAGCGCCTTGACTGCCTTGGCATCGGACAGGTTGCACGGCAGCACATGCGCACGCTCGCCCAGGTTTTCGGCCAGTGCCGCGAGCGGCGCCTCACGGGTACCCGACAGCGCCACGGTTGCCCCCGCCCCGTGAAGCGCTGCCGCGATGGCGCCTCCGATTCCCCCCGATGCGCCGGTTACAAGGGCGCGTTTGCCTGTCAGGTCGAACATGCTCACTCCTCGCTGGAAGACCGCCACCGGTCTAGCAGTGCCTTGAACGGCATGCCACCATCGCAAGGCCCGATGCCGGCATCTGCCTGATCGCGCCGGGGTCACCAGGCCGGCGCACCCCGCATTTGTTGCGTTCGCGCAACGGTCAAGCAGGATTCGCACAACAAGGCGTCATGCGCCCTTTGCGGCCGCGACGTCGGGAAACAACCTATGGTATAATGCGTTGCGGAGTATTCGCCATAAAATGGCGACGCTGTGGTTGACCAGAATTTAACCCGGCCCTGACACCATGTCTGGCCGGCTGGGAATCGGAACATGGATCGCTTTGGAAACCTGCTTTCTGTACTGGGCGACGCCGAAGCCGCGCGGCTCCTGCTGCTGGGCTTTTCCGTTGCCCTGCTTTCCGGGCTTGCGGTGTTCGTGATCATTCGTCGCGTGAGCCGGGCAATGGCCCGGACGCCCGCCGCCGAAATCTCGCTTCCCGCCATGACCCGCGGCACATGGGCTGCGCGCATCAACCGGAAGGAGCATCTGGGCAGCCAGTCAGAAACTCTGGTCGGCGGCGGCTCTGACCCCGAATGGCGCGTGCAGGCGGTCGCCGCGCATAATTATCGCCAACACCCGGTGTTCAGCCGCTCGCAATTGCGATTGCTGCCGGTTCTGGAAAAGATCACCTATACGCGCGGCCGCGGTCACCGCCTGCTGGCCCATGCGGCGCTTTCGCGACTGGTGGCGCCGGTTGCCACCCCGTCAACCACGCCCGACCGGCTGAGCCGGGCCGAGCGCGCGCTGGACGGACTGCACCTCGACTTTCCGCTGATCGACGCCGAAGGGATGCTTGTTGCCGCGATCGAATTGCGCGCACCGCGCCCGTTGAAAGCCGGCGCTGCCGACGATTCCGAAGCGATCAAGCGCGAAGTGCTGCGCAAGGCCGGCATACCGCTGATCGAGCTTCGCCCGACCGACAGCGAGGATGCCATTCGCGCTGTGCTCGAGCCGATTCTGAGCGGCCGTCCCGGCGCGGCGAGCGCCTGATTCAGGGACGATCACCAAGCGTTGCATCCTGCTGCAGCACCCGGGCGGTTGCCATTTGCGCCCTGCTCGCGCAAAAGATGGCTGCAAACACGGGTGATCATGCCGCAGCCGGGCGGAGCCGAAACCATGCAGACCTACGAATACAAGGTTGTCCCCGCACCAGTCCGGGGCGAGAAGGTCAAGGGCATCAAGGGCACCGACGCCCGCTTTGCCCACAAGCTGACCGAATTGATGAACGCGCTGGCCCGCGAAGGGTGGGAGTACCAGCGCGCCGACAGCCTGCCATGCGAAGAACGTACCGGCCTGACCCGATCCCTTACGGTAACGCAGCTGAACCTGCTGGTGTTCCGCCGCCGGATCGCAACGCCGGAACCGGTGGCCGAACCCCCGCGGCAGCGGGCGCCCGAACAGCACCCACCCTCCGTGACGCCGCTGTATCCGGCCCCGGCCGAGCCCGGACAGCGACCCGCGGCGCTTGCGCAGCCCGCCCCCGCCCCTGAGACCGACGGCCCGCGCCGGCTGAGCCCGCTGGCCGCGGCCGATCCCGGCCCGCGTCTGACCCGCAGATCGGCCGGTGACGGCGAAGACCCTAATCCCGCACGGTGATCGCGAGCGCGTGAATCCGGCCTACAAGGTCTTCACCCAGCGCGCGATGCACGGCGCGGTGACGGTCCACACGCGACATGCCCGAAAAGGCCGGCGCCTCGATGATGACCGAAAAATGGGTCTCGCCGCCTTCCCGCCAGCCGGAATGGCCGCGGTGGCTTTCACTGTCATCCGACACTTCCAGCCGCCGCGGCGCAAAGACCGCCTGCAGCCGCTCACGAATTTGTTGGGCTACCGTCATTTTCCCCTGTCAACCCCTTCATTGATCCGACAAAAAACCTAAACTCCTGCCTCCGAGTCGGAAAGGGCCTGCGTCCCTTTGGCCGACCCGCCGCCTGGGAGAATACCGTTGACAAGCAAGCGCACGCCCTTCGAGTTCGACATCCGCGTTTCCGCGGACAAGAAGCGCCGTTCGCGCGGGCGCCGCGGCATGTCGGGGGCGTTCGAAACCTCGACCCGCCGCTGCGACGCCCCCGGCTGCAACGAACCCGGCCAGTATCGCGCCCCGCGGTCGCCCGAAAACCTTGATGAATACCTGTGGTTCTGCAAGGACCATGTGCGCGAATACAATCTGAAATGGAATTTCTTCGCCGGCCAGTCCGACGAAGAGGTGCGCGACCGCCTGGATCGTGACCGCATATGGGAACGCGCCACCAGCCCCCTTGGCGACGCCGGCGAAGACAGCCGCGCCTGGGCCCGGCTTGGCATCCGCGATCCGCACGAACTGCTGGGCGACAATGCCACGCGCAACCCCGGCGCGGCACCGGCCGCGGCTGCCCGCACCCGGAAACTGCCGCCGACCGAACGCAGGGCGCTGGAGATTCTCGATGCCCGCGACAGCTGGTCGCGCCTGGAAATCCGGCGCCAGTACAAGAGCCTGGTGAAGGATCTGCACCCCGACATGAACAAGGGCGACCGCGCGGACGAGGAACGCCTGCAGGAGGTCGTTTGGGCCTGGGACCAGATCAAGGACAGCCGCAATTTCCGCGACTGATGCGGAAGGGGCCGCAGCCCTTGCGCTCGGTCGGGATATGTTTCACTAGGGCAGCAATCATGCACGCGAGTTTCTGGACGGGCCAATGACCGCAATGGCGAAACCCACCGAGGAAGTCTCGGTCAGCGAGATCTTCGGGATCGAGAGCGACATGAAGGTCAAGGCCTTCGCCGAACGCACCGACAGGGTGCCGGACGTCGACAATACCTACAAGTTCGATCCCGATACCACGATGGCAATCCTTGCGGGCTTTGCCTACAACCGGCGCGTGATGATCCAGGGCTATCACGGGACCGGGAAATCCACGCATATCGAACAGGTTGCCGCAAGGCTGAACTGGCCCTGCGTGCGCGTCAATCTCGACAGCCACATCAGCCGGATCGACCTGATCGGCAAGGATGCGATCAAGCTTCAGGATGGCAAGCAGGTCACGGTCTTTCAGGAGGGCATCCTGCCCTGGGCACTGCGCAACCCCTGCGCCATCGTCTTCGACGAATACGACGCCGGCCGCCCGGATGTGATGTTCGTCATCCAGCGGGTGCTGGAACATGACGGCAAGCTGACGCTGCTGGACCAGAACGAG
>SKWP01000271.1 GCA_007128865.1 Paracoccaceae bacterium | reverse complement strand
GCGGGTCGCGTTGCACGCCGGCCGGCGATGGTCTATCCGGGCGCGCGGGCAACGGGAGGGCGGCGGATGGCCGGACCGACAGACAGGCTGAGCTATGCCGAGGCAGGCGTGAACATCGATGCCGGCAATGAACTGGTTGCCCGCATCGCCCCTGCCGCGGCACGAACGAAACGGCCGGGGGTGATGGCGGGGCTGGGCGGCTTCGGCGCGCTCTTTGACCTGCGTGCGGCGGGGTTTGACGATCCGATCCTGGTGGCCGCCACCGATGGCGTGGGCACCAAGCTGCGCATTGCCATCGACACCGGGCATCTGGGCGGCATCGGCACCGACCTGGTTGCCATGTGCGTGAACGATCTGGTCTGCCAGGGGGCGGAGCCGCTGTTCTTTCTGGATTACTTCGCCACCGGGCGGCTTGAGCCGGATCAGGCGGCACGGGTCATCGAGGGGATAGCGGCGGGCTGCGCGGCGGCCGGTTGCGCGCTGATCGGCGGCGAGACGGCCGAGATGCCCGGAATGTACGCGGATGGCGATTTCGACCTTGCCGGCTTTGCGGTGGGCGCCATGGAACGCGGCGGCGGGCTGCCCGCGGGCGTGACCGCGGGCGATGTGCTGATCGGGCTCGATTCGGACGGGGTGCATTCCAACGGCTATTCGCTGGTGCGCCGGGTTGCCGAACGCGCCGGGCTGGGCTGGGATGCCCCGCCGCCCTATGCCAGCGCCCATGACACGCTTGGCGGCGATCTGTTGCGGCCGACGCGGCTTTATGTTGCGGCGGCGCGGGCGGCCATGGCCGCGGGCGGGGTGCACGGGCTGGCCCATGTCACCGGCGGCGGGCTGACCGAGAATGTGCCGCGCATCCTGCCCGAGGGGCTGGGCGCCGCTGTCGATCTTTCGGCATGGCGGCTGCCGCCGGTCTTCGGATGGCTGGCCAGCGCCGGCGGGCTTGAGCAGGCAGAGCTTCTGCGCACCTTCAACGCCGGGATCGGCATGGTCGCGGTGGTTGCGGCCGATCGGGCCGAGGCGCTGGTCGCCGCGATCGAGGCCGTGGGGGTGCCGGCACGGCCCATCGGGCAGGTGACGCCGGGCGCCGGGATGACCTATTCCGGTACACTGCTGTGATCCGGCGACACCGCGGGAGTGGCGCTTGACCCAGCGCGTGGCGATCCTGATCTCGGGCGGGGGGTCGAACATGCTGGCGCTGCTGCGGTCGATGACCGGCGCGCACCCGGCGCGGCCGGTGCTGGTGGCCGCCAACGACCCGGCGGCAGGCGGGCTCGCGCGGGCTGCCCAAGCCGGCGTGCCGGTGGCCGCGGTCGATCACCGCACCTTCCGCGGCGACCGTGCCGCCTTTGAGGCCGCCCTTCTGGAGCATCTCGACGCCGCGCGCCCCGACTGGCTGTGCCTGGCCGGATTCATGCGCATCCTGACGCCCGGCTTCGTGGCCCGCTTTGCCGGGCGGATGCTGAACATTCATCCGTCGCTGCTGCCGAAATACCCCGGCCTGCACACCCATGCCCGCGCCCTTGCCGCCGGCGACCGGGAGGCCGGCTGTACCGTGCACGAGGTGACGGCCGATCTTGATGCCGGCCCGATCCTGGGCCAGGCGCGGGTGCCGGTGCTGCCGGGCGACACTGCCGCAACGCTTGCCGCCCGCGTCCTGCCGATGGAACACCGGCTGTATCCCGCGGTGCTGCGGCGGGTGTGCGAGGGCAACCGGACGCCATTGTTTCTGGACTGAGCCGCGCGCGGGGGTTTTCAATCGCCCGGGCATTGCCTATCAGGCGGTTTTCGGGGGTGCCCGCCATCCCGTTGCACCGGACCGAAACGCGATGCAGATCATCACCACGACCGAGGCGCTTGCCGCCTTTTGCGAGCAGGCCCACGCCGCGCCCTATGTCACGCTGGACACCGAGTTCATCCGTGAACGGACCTATTATGCCCGGCTGTGCCTGATCCAGATGGCGCTTCCCGGCCCCGACGGACCCGACGGCGGGCCGGCGGTGCTGGTCGATCCGCTGGCCGCAGGCATATCGCTTGCCCCGCTTTATGCGCTGCTGCGCGATGAAGGCACGGTAAAGGTCTTTCATGCCGCGCGGCAGGATCTGGAAATCTTCCATGTCGAGGGGCGGACCTTTCCGCGGCCGCTGTTTGATACCCAGGTCGCGGCGATGGTCTGCGGCTATGGCGATCAGGTCGGCTATGAAACGCTGGTGCGCAAGCTGGCCCGCGGCTCGATGGACAAATCCTCGCGCTTTACCGACTGGGCCCGCAGGCCGTTGTCAGAGGCACAGATGGCCTATGCCCTGGCCGATGTGACCCATCTGCGGGTGATCTATGAAAAACTCGCCGCAAAGCTTGCGCAATCCGGCCGCGGGCCCTGGGTCGAGGAGGAAATCGCCGCCCTGATCGATCCGGCAACCTATGCCGCCGATCCCGCAAACGCCTGGCAACGGATCAAGGCGCGGTCTTCCTCTGGCCGGTTCCTGGCGGTGCTGCGCGAACTGGCCCGATTCCGCGAGGAATTCGCCCAGTCCCGCGATGTGCCGCGCAACCGGGTGATCAAGGATGACGCGCTGGTCGAACTGGCATCGCTGAAACCCGCCACGCTGGACGACCTGTCGCGCGCGCGCCTGCTCCTGCGCGAAGCCCGCCGCGGCGAGATTGCCGAAGGGCTGCTGCGCGCCGTCAGGATCGGGATGGAAACCCGCCCCGAGGATTTTCCCGCACTGCCGCCCCAGCGCGAGGCGGCACAGGTCAACCCTGCGCTGGCCGATCTGCTGCGGGTGCTGCTCAAGGCCAAATCCGAAGAAACCGGCGTCGCCGCGCGGCTGATCGCCACCGCCGCCGATCTCGACGCCATCGCCGCGGGCGAGCGTGATGTGCAGGCCCTTCAGGGCTGGCGGGCCGAGGTTTTCGGCCGCGATGCATTGCGGCTGTGCGAGGGGCGCATCGCGCTTGGCGCGCGGGGTGGCTCGGTGCGGGTGATGGACCTTTAGCGCCGCGCGCTGCGGGCGTTGGTCGCGCCCTGTACGCGAACCTCGCGGACGCCCTGCAGGCGATGGTCCTCGATGAAGCGCGCCACGGTCACCTCGCGCGATTGCGGCGTGCCTGCGGGCATCTGGCTGCGCGGCTCGGCGGCAACGAAGGTATAGGTCAGAACGCCATTCACCGGGCGTTCATCGTTCTCGGGCCGCAGTTCGACATCCCACCAGCCTTGCGTCGGCGGCAGGCCCGCCGCGCGCAGAATCGCACCGCCCGGCCGGCGTTCAAGCGCCATTTCGGTGACCGTGACCACCGGCTGGCGAAAGTCGCGCGCGTCCAGATAGCCGCCTGGCGGCACCAGCGTAACCTCGGCTTCGGTGCTGCGGCCGAACCAGTTGAAGGGGTTTAGCCGCGATTCGGCGGCCCATCCGCAGGCCGATACGAAGAGAAGTGCGGCAAGCGCGGCGGGCAGCGTGCGGTTCATCGGCATCCCCTCGTTCGTCCGCCGCGACGGTAGCCGATCGCTTCGGGCTTGAAAAGCCGCCCCGGACCTTGACGCGCCGGCCAGTGCGGGCCGCCTGACGGAAGTGGCTCGATAACGGACTGAGCCCAAAGCGGACGGTGCCCGGGGCACGGACAGAGGGC
>SKWP01000484.1 GCA_007128865.1 Paracoccaceae bacterium | reverse complement strand
TGAAGGCGGTTGGCGTGGCCGGCCCGGCGGATCTGGCGGCGCTGGACAGTTTCGCCCGCGTGGCCGACATGCTGCTGGTCGATGCCAAGCCCCCGCCCGGCGCCGACCGCCCCGGCGGCAACGCGCTGGCCTTCGACTGGCGGCTGATCGCCGGGCGGCGCTGGCCGGTGCCGTGGATGCTGGCCGGAGGGCTGACGCCGGGCAATGTGGCCAAGGCAATCCGCCTGACCGGGGCGCGGCAGGTCGATGTATCGTCGGGGGTGGAATCGGCGCCGGGGGAAAAGCACGCGGCGCGCATGGCGGCGTTTGTGGCCGCGGCGCAATCCGCGGGCGAGGTGGCCGGATAAGCGCGCCTTTCCGGCACTTTCGCCGGGCGCATGGCCGGATCGGCCGAAACATGATAAGGAATGGTGTCATTTCACCGCGAACAATCACGGGGGATGACAATGCCAGACCTGAGCCAAGCCGAGCTGAAAGCCCTGACCGGCGCCGCCGCCGCCATGTGGGCAAGCGGGGATTTCAACGAAATCGGTCGCAATCTCATGCCCGTGGCGGAAGACATGTGCCGCGCGATCGACCCGGCGGCCGGCAGCCGCGTGCTCGATATCGCCTGCGGAAGCGGCAATTTCGGGCTGGTGGCCGCGCGTCGGTATTGCCACGTTTCCGGCATCGACATCGCCGCCAATCTTGTCGAGCGGGCGCGGCTGCGGGCGGCCGCCGAGGGCCTGGAGGCTGATTTCGGCACCGGCGACGCGCAGGCGCTGGATTTCGACGACGCCAGCTTTGATGTTGTCGCTTCGGCCTTCGGGATCATCTTTGCCCCCGACCAGAAGGCCGCTGCGTCCGAGGCGCTGCGGGTCTGTCGCCCCGGCGGCCGGATCGTGCTTGCCAACTGGATGCCCGAGGGGTTCGGCAAGGACTTTTTCGGCGCCCATGCACGCCACGCGCCCCCTCCCCAAGGCGCGCCCTCACCGCTTGTCTGGGGCACGGCGGACGGGCTTGATGCGTTGATGGGCCACGGCCTGGCCGACCTGCGGCCTGAGCGGCGTTCGGCGATGATCCATTACCTGTCGGTGGATCATGCGGTCGAAACCTATGCGCGCTGCTTCGGCCCGACCATCCGCGCGATCGACCGCGTCGGTGACGCGGGCACACCGGCGCTGCTTGCCGATCTTGCCGCCGTTGTCGAGCGTTACAACACTGCGCGCGATGGCAGCGTTGCCATGCAGGCCGATTACCTGCTGGCGGTGGGGGTCCGGGCCTGAGCATCGTTCGATCCCGGCTTTACCCGATGGCGGGGCCGGGCTACATCCCTGCCCAAAGCAGGAGTAGTGCCGTGCCCGAAGACCTGATCAATTCCTACATGACCGGACCGGACGAAAACGGCCGCTTCGGCATCTTCGGCGGGCGTTTCGTGTCCGAGACGCTGATGCCGCTGATCCTCGACCTGCAGGCCGAGTATGAAAGGGCCAGGACCGATCCGGACTTCTGGGCCGAGATGAACGATCTCTGGACCCATTATGTGGGCCGCCCCAGCCCGCTTTACTTCGCCGAGCGGCTGACCGCGCATCTGGGTGGCGCGAAGGTCTACATGAAGCGCGACGAGCTCAACCACACCGGCGCGCACAAGATCAACAACGTGCTGGGCCAGATCATCCTTGCCCGCCGCATGGGCAAGACCCGCATCATCGCCGAAACCGGCGCCGGCCAGCACGGCGTTGCCACCGCCACCGTCTGCGCCAAGTTCGGGCTTGAATGCATCGTCTACATGGGCGCGACGGATGTCGAGCGGCAATCGCCCAACGTCTTCCGCATGAAGCTGCTGGGCGCGCAGGTGGTGCCGGTCACCTCGGGGCGCGGCACGCTCAAGGACGCGATGAACGACGCGCTGCGCGACTGGGTGACCAATGTGCGCGACACCTTCTACTGCATCGGCACGGTGGCGGGGCCGCACCCCTATCCGGCGATGGTGCGCGATTTCCAGTCGATCATCGGCAAGGAGGTGCGCGAACAGATGCAGGCCGCCGAAGGGCGGCTGCCCGACACGCTGGTCGCCGCCATCGGCGGCGGGTCGAACGCGATGGGCCTGTTTCACCCTTTCCTCGATGACGCTGCGGTGCGCATCATCGGGGTCGAGGCCGGCGGCCATGGCGTGGACGACCGGATGGAGCATTGCGCCAGCCTCACCGGCGGGCGGCCCGGCGTGTTGCACGGCAACCGCACCTATCTGTTGCAGGACGATGACGGCCAGATCCTCGAAGGCCATTCGATATCCGCCGGGCTCGACTATCCCGGCGTCGGTCCCGAACACGCCTGGCTGCGCGACATCGGCCGGGCCGAATATGTGCCGATCACCGATGTCGAGGCGCTGGAGGCGTTTCAGCTGTGCTGCCGGCTGGAAGGCATCATCCCGGCGCTTGAGCCCAGCCACGCGCTGGCCCATGTGATGAAGATCGCGCCGGGGCTGCCGGCCGACCATCTGATGGTGATGAACATGTGCGGGCGCGGCGACAAGGATGTGTTTACCGTGGCGCGGGCGCTGGGGCAGGACATGTCCGGCTGACGCCGGCGGCCCGTGTCAGGGTCGGCGCGGGTCGGCCGGGTAGACGCCCAGCACCTCCAGCATGGTGGTGAAGTAGCGCAGCTCTTCCATCGCCAGCTGGACATTGCGATCGTCGGGGTGGCCTTCGATATCGGCAAAGAACTGGGTCGCGGTGAACGATCCGTCGACCATGTAGCTTTCGAGCTTGGTCATGTTCACGCCGTTGGTGGCAAAGCCGCCCATCGCCTTGTAGAGTGCGGCGGGAATGTTTCGCACGCGAAACACGAAGGATGTCATCATGCGCCCGCTGTCGCCCCGGCGCCGCAGGTCTGGTTCGCGCGCCATCAGCAGAAAGCGGGTGGTATTGTTCGACTGGTCCTCGATATGGCGGGCCAGCACGTCGAGCCCGTAGATCTCACCGGCCAGCTCGGACGCCAGCGCGGCGACCTCGGGCCGGCCTTCGCGGGCCACGATCTGGGCCGAACCTGCGGTGTCGGCGCCGGTGACGGCCTCGATCCCGTGCGACCGCAGGAACGTCCGGCACTGGCCCAGCAGCACCGTGTGGCTCATCGCCTTGCGAATCTGCTCCAGCCGGGTGCCGGGAACCGCCAGCAGGTTGATGTGCACCCGCACGAAGGCTTCGTCCACGATATGCAGGCCGGATGCCGGCAGCAGCCGGTGTATGTCGGCCACCCGCCCGTAGGTGGAGTTTTCGACCGGCAGCATGGCAATGTCGGCCTTGCCCGCAAGCGTGGCCTCGATCACATCCTCGAATGTCCGGCAGGGCAGGGCTTCCATGCCCGGGCGGGCGTCGCGGCAGGCCTGGTGCGAATAGGCGCCCGGTTCTCCCTGAAATGCGATTCGGGTCGCCATGATTCACTCCCGGGTTCGGCACTGCCCCTGGATGGGGCGTCTGGTCGCGGTAACTAGCGCTTGAATTCGTCAAGGGGAAGCGGGTAGATACGCGCGGACGAAGGCCGGGAGCTCGGGAAGCGACATGTTCGACACGATGACCATGACCAAGGCGCTGGGCGCGTTCTGTGCAGCGCTGCTTGTGTTTCTTCTGGGCAAATGGCTTGCCGATGA
>SKWP01000366.1 GCA_007128865.1 Paracoccaceae bacterium | reverse complement strand
GCGGCGCATCGGTTTTCCAGAACAGCCTCAACCTTCTGCAGCCGGCCGACTGGCGTGCACAGGACGGGGTGGCGCAGACCGTCACCCTGCGCCATGGCGATACCGTCCGCCTTGTGGGCGAAGACGGGGCGCAGGTGTTCGAGTTCCTCGGGACGGATGGCACCACCGTCGATATCGGCGATGCCGAAATCTACGAGGACCTCGATTTCTGGCGCCCTTCCTTCCTGTCGAACATCATCCCGCAGGGGCTGAACGTCACCGACAGCGACAGCACCGCGGTCGGGCTGATCGTGGTCGTCAACGATCTGCGCGGCGGCGCCGAGGCCAGCATCATTGACGCCGATGTCGCCGTTGCCAACGGCAGCGTAAAGGTGCTTGCCGATCTGGAATCGCGCTTTTCGGCGGTGGTTGACAGCGAGGTGACCTCCTCGGGCGGCTCGGCGCTGGGCGAGGGCACCAGCGATGCCTATGGCGGTGCGATCGCCACCAATGTCCAGCTTGGCGGGGCGCTGGCCCGTGTGGTCGATTCGCAGATCAGGGCCGGGCTCTCGCCCGCGGCGCTGGGTGCAGCGGCTACCGAAAGTTTCGGCGCCTCGGGCGATGTCACGGTTGCCGCGCGCAACGACACGCGCTTTTCTGCCGTGACCAGCTTTACCGCCGAAACCGGCGACACGGCGAAAAACCTGACGCTGGCGTTCAACAGTGTCGGCTGGCGGCCCTCGAACCTGCTGTTCAACACCGTCGATGCGCTGATCGGCTCGCCCGAGGTTTCCACAGCCTTCAATGGCGAGGATCCGGCGGATGCGGTGGCGCTGGTCGAACGTTCGGACCTGGCCGCTGCCGGTGCGGTGTCGGTCACGGCGGTCAATTCCGCCCGGATCGAGGCGCTTCTGTCGAACGAGACCACCAGCGAGGCCGGGGCGCTGATCGGGGCATCCGGCAGCACCATGGGCTTCGTGCTGACGTCGAACAAGGTCTCGGCCGGCGCAAGGGCGGTGGTCGAGGGCAATACCGACGCCGAAACAGACGCCAACAGCATCCGCGCGGCCGGCGGTGTGACGGTCGATGCCGTCAACAGCGCCGTCATCGACGCGACCAACACGCTGGAATTCAAGACCAGCGTCGAGAACCGGCTTGGCGTCGACCTTGCCTTTGCCTTCCTTGAGGATGCGGCAAAGCGCTACCGCTACACCACCTTCTCGGGCGCGCAGAACCTGCAGTTCGGCGATATCGTGCGCATCGGCTCGAATGCCGCCGGCCTGACGGGCGATGTGTCCGAAGGCGATCTGCTGCTCTATCTGGCCAACAACGCCTATACGCTGCAATCCGGCGTCCAGACCCTGAAACCGGGCGACAGGCTCTATATCCGCGAAGTTGTCACCGCCTCCGACGGCACCGTCCTTATCCCGCGCGGCAGCCTGTTCGTCTTCAACGGGGAAGAAGCGGAAATCGACCTCGGCGCGCTGACGGCGGCCGAACTTGGCGACACGTCGCGCTGGACACCCACATCCGGCTCGCCGGTGGATTTCCGCACCACCGTCGATCTGGCCGAGGTGGATTACGGCAGCAGCGACTGGCTGAAGCTTCCCTCCGGGTCGCTGCTTGACCTGATCCCCGACTGGCTGAGCCTGAACGCATCAAGCTCGGACGGCTCGGCCGTGGCCGGGTTGATGGCGGTCAATGACGTGCGCGGCGAAACGCTGGCCCGGCTGGCGGACATGCATGTCGATGCCTTCGGCATGAGCTTTGCCGGCGGCACTGCACCGGCGGGCCCCGATGGCGTTTCGGTCACCGCCGACAACCTGTCGCATCTGAACGCGCTGAATCAGGGCCATGTGATGGTCTCGGGCGGTTCGGCCTTTGTCGGCGGCAGCACCCTGGGCGTCAATGTCAACATCGCCACCAACCTCGTGCTCGGCAGCGCCACCGCCACCATCAAGGGCGCAGCGATCCACACCGCCGCCGGCGATGTCGTGGTGGGCGCCACCAACCGCGCCACCATCGATGCCGATGTCGACACCGAAACAGTGGTCTTCGGCGGCGGCGATTCCAAGGCCGTCGGCATCACGATGGCCTTCAATGCCGTCGGCTACAAGCCGCAGAACCTGCTGTTCAACCTCGTCGATGCCTTCATCGGAACCGCTCTGACCGGCACCGAACGGGCAGCCGCGCAGGCGCAGGTCATCGGCAGCACGCTTGATGTCGCCGGCGATGTCTCGGTCACCGCGAAATCGACCGCCGGGGTCGACGCCCGGATCAGCAATGCCGCAGTTGCGACCTCGGTCACCCTGGCCCAGAGCTCTGCCGTTTCCATCGCACCCGTCATCGCGCTGAACCGTTCGGCCAGCGCGGCCGAGGCGGTGATCACCGGCGGATCGCTGCGCGCGGACGGGTCGGTAGCGGTGAAGGCGGAAGACGACGCGACCATCAATGCCGATGTGCTGGCCAGTGCCGTCGCGGTCGGCGTCTCGGGCAGCGGCGGGGCCAGCGGTGTATCGGTCGGGGCCAGCTTTGCCCGCAACGAGCTGATCTCCGACGTGCTGGCCGATGTGGCCGCGCTGTCCAGTCTGGCTGCGGCCGGGCTTGCCGTGGAGGCCGTGCGCAGCGCCTCGATCCGCGCCGGCGGCCTGTCTTCGGCGGTGGCCGTGGTGGCGGGCATCGGCGGCGGCAGCACCGGCGTGACGGGTGGCGGTGCGATTGCCGTCAACCGCCTGACCGGCAAGGTCGAGGCCCGCGTGCGCACCGTGACCACCCTGACAACCGCGGGCGATGTGACGGTGCTTGCGCGCAATGTCGCCTCCATCGATGCCGAGGTGCTGGCTGCGGCGGCCAATATCGCGCTCTCCGGCCAGACATCGGCGGCGGTCGGGCTCGGGATTGCGGTTGCCGACAACCTGATCGGGCTGAGCGCCCGCAACGACGCGCCGGCGGCACATCACACGACCGACGACACACCGCCGACCCTGCAAACCGGCGATGTGGTGCTGGTCACCGGCGGCGATGCCCGCACCGGCGATCGCTATCGCTTCATCGGGGCAGAGCGCAGTTCGGATCTGGTGGACGAGGGCGGCACCCCTGTCGGCATCGACCTGGCCATCGAGGATTTCGGCGATACCGACCTTTGGGAGCGGGTCGATCTGGCCGACGCCCCGGACGCGGTGCGCGCGGTCATCGACGGCGCGGCGATCAAGGCCGGCGGGACCGTGACGGTCAGCGCAACGAACGAACAGCGCATCGACGCCGTCATCATTGCCGGCACCCTCGCGCTCAGCGGGGGCAAGACCGGGGTTGCGGTGGGCGGCGCCGGTGTCGGGGTCGGCAACCGTATCCGCGGGGGCGCCGAGGCGCTGGTCTCGCAGCTGACCTCGGCCGAGGCCGGCGGCCTTTCGGTGAGCGCGCTTGACGACAGCCGGATCGGCGCCACCGCCATCGCCGGATCGGTCGCCGCGGCCTTTGGCAAATCCGCTGTCGCGGTGTCGGTGGGCGTTTCCGTGGCGGTCAACGACATTGCCGGGACAGTTTCGGCGCGGGTGGCCGATTCCGGCCCCATCCTGATCCCCGGCGAGGTGCAGGTCACCGCGCGCGGGGTCGCTCCCGATCCCGGCGATGTGCCCCTCGGCAGCCTGACG
>SKWP01000357.1 GCA_007128865.1 Paracoccaceae bacterium | reverse complement strand
CACCGCCCAGACCGGCGACCTGATCGAGGCACTGTCGCGCGGCCAGCGCATTACCGTGATCGAACAGGCCGTGCCACCGCTGCGCCCGCACAAGCCCAACCGGCGGCTTATCGCCGCCGGCGGCGCCGCGATGGGTCTGGCGCTGTCGCTGGCGCTGGTGGCGCTGCTGGAACGCCTTGACCGGCGGATAAGGCGTCCTGCCGACCTTTCGAACCGCCTCGGCATCGTCGCCATTGCCTCGATTCCCTATCTTGCCACGCCGGGCGAAGCCGGCCGGCAGCGGCTGCGGGGGCTTGCTGTCGTGCTCGCCCTGCTGGGCGGGGTGCCGGCGGCGCTTTACGCCGTCCATGCCTTCTACCTGCCGCTCGACCTTGTGGTATCGAACCTGCTTTCGACGCTCGGAATAGCCCAATTCGTGCAGCAGCTGCGGCCGTAGCCCGGCCTGCCGCCTCCGGAGGGATCCGCCATTGGAAAAGATCCAGTCAGCCATCGCCAAGGCCCGCGCCCGCCGGCAGGCATCGGGCGCCGGGGTTGCACGGCTTTCGCCGCCGGGCGTTGATGCGGCCTGGTCGGCGCTGAAGGAAACGCGGCTGGTGACCCGCGACCTGCGCCGCAACCGCATCTTTGCCGATCACGGCTGCGCCGAATCCACCCCCTTCGACATGCTGCGCACCCGCATGCTGCGGCAGATGCGGGCCGAGAAATGGCGCCGCGTTGCGATTACCTCGCCCCATCCCGGCTGCGGCAAGTCAACCGTGGCGGCCAATCTGGCGCTCAGCTTCGCGCGCCAGCCCGATATCCGCACGGTTCTGTGCGAGATCGACATGCGCCGCCCCTCGCTTGCCCGCCTGCTGGGGGTATGGGCGCCGCCGCAGTTCTCGCGGGTGCTGGCCGGCGAAGAGACGCCCGAAGACCACCTGCTGCGGGTCGGTGAAAACCTGGCCCTGGCGCTGAACGCGGAACCGGTCAGCGGTGCATCGGAGATGCTGCAGGCACCATCCCTGCCGCAGACACTGGACCGCATCGAAAGACTGCTTGCGCCCTCCGTGGTGCTGTTCGACCTGCCGCCGATGCTGCGCAGCGACGATGCCATGGCGTTTCTGGACAAGGTCGACTGCGCGCTGCTGGTGGCCGAGGCCGATGTGACCACCATCGACGACATCGACCGCTGCGAACGCGAGCTTGCCGAGCAGACCAATGTGCTGGGCGTGGTGCTCAACAAGCTGCGCCACCACGAGGCGAACGGCTACGGATACGGCGACTGAAGGAACGCCCGCAAGCCGGCTCGCCCGCTGGCCACCGCGGCATCCGGATCACCTCGACATCACCGTTCCGGTGTCCCGGCACTGGCGGGAAAACCAGTCACGCGGACTCATACGGAATCCGTTTGATCGGTTCGAACCACCAACGGCCCTTCCCCGCCCGTGCTCCACGAACCGATCAAACGGATCCGGTATCAGACCGAAAAAGTCTCGGCCAGAATCCGCCTGACCGGTTCGGCAAGCGCCAGGACCCCGGCAAGGCTGGATTGCTTGGTACCCAATCCATACACCGGCGGGACAGGCGCCCCTGCCGGCGACACCACGCAAAGGCACCGCAGGGGCAATCGCGCGTGGCGGAAAGGCGGCGGTGCCGCCAGCGCCGGGCACCTTCACCGCTGTGAGCGGCCGGCGCCCGAGTGCCATCGGCAGGGTGGCGTCATTCCAAAGCCATCCCCGGACGCAATCCGATGGCGCGGCGGCCCGATGCAAGGGGCGGCATCTGCCCCGCTTCTGGCGACAGGGACGTACTGAAGCGAAAGAACGGGTGCTTTGGCATGGCGCCGGGTTCGGTCACCCTACCGGCGGGACGTTTTTTCACCGCGGGAGTTTTTCGCGCAGGAAGGCCAGCGCCACCGACAGCCCGTCGGGGGCAATGCCATGCGCGGTACCGCGCATCACATGGGTGTAGGTCTCGAAACCCGCGGCAACCAGCGCATCGGCTGCCTGCGGCATCGACTGGGGCGGCACCACATCATCGGCGTCGCCATGCAGCAGCAGCACCGGCGGCCGGCTCAGCGCCTCGGCCTGCAGCGTCTCGGGGGCGACCATCCGGCCGGAAAAGCCCACGACACCGGCCAGCGCATCGGCGCGCCGCGGTGCGACATGCAGGCTCATCATCGTGCCCTGGGAAAACCCCACCAGCGCCATCCGGTCGGCGCCGATGCCTTCATCCGCGAGCACCGAATCGAGATAGGCGTTCAGGTCTTCGGAAGATCGCAACAGCCCTTCCCGCGCCGCGGCTTCGGGCGAGCCATCGAGCCAGGGGATCGGAAACCACTGATAGCCGAACGGGTTTCCGACACAGCGCTCGGGCGCATCCGGGGCCACGAATACGGTATCGGGCAGATGCGGCGCTAGCGGATCGGCGAGCGACAGCAGATCGCCCCCGTCGGCGCCATAGCCGTGCAGAAACACCACGATGCTGCGGGCATCGCCCGATGCGGGGCCGCGGCGGCCGGCCCGAAGCTTGCGTGTCATGCGATCCCCTCGCGATCCTTGGCGACACGGTAATATTCCCACAACAGACGCGCCGCAACCGCCCGCCACGGCGACCATGCCTCGGCCATGCGGCGCAGGGCGGCCTCGCGCGGGCGGCCGGGCAGGTCGAACAGAAGCCGCGCGGCTTCCTGCAGGGCAAGATCGGCGGGTGCAAACACATCGGCGCGGCCAAGGCTGAACATGGCATAGATTTCGGCCGTCCAGCGCCCGATGCCCGGCACCGCGACCAGCTCGGCCACCACGGCTTCGGTCGGGGCCGTGCGCAGGGCGCCATAATCGATGCCCGCGGCGGCCAGCGCCCGCGCATAGCGCAGCTTCTGGCGCGAAAGCCCCGCCGCGCGCAAGGCATCGTCTTCGGCCGACAGCACCGCCGCGGGCCCGGTCAGGCTTGATGCCTGCAGGCGCGCCCAGATTGCACGCGCCGCGGCGGTGCTGACCTGCTGGCTGACGATGGCAGCGAAAAGCGCCTCGAACCCGTCGCTGCGCAGCCGCAGGGGCAAGGGGCCGGTCAGGCGCAAGGCCGCGTCAAAGCGCGGCTCGGCCGTGCCCAGCCACGCCGCGCCTTCGGCCAGGCAGGCCTCGCCCCTGATGATGCGCTCGGTCATTCGGTTCCTCGCTTTCCCCCACAGCGTAGCGGCTTGGGCATGGGCAGGAAACCGCCTTGATGCGCCCCCTTGCCGCCCGACGCGCCGCAGGCTAGTGCGGGGCATGAGCGCCGATCCCGCCCCAAGCCCGGCCACACATGCCCCCGATGACCGGCTCGCCCGCCGCAACGTCGCGGTTCTGGTGGTTGCCCAGGCCTTTCTGGGCGCGCAGCTGCCGATGTTCTTTACCGTGGCGGCCCTGGCTGGCAGCACGCTGGCGCCCAACCCGTGCTGGGCAACGCTGCCGATCTCGCTGATGGTGCTGGGCTCGATGCTGGCGGCAACGCCGCTGTCGGCCTTCATGCAGAAACACGGCCGCCGCGCCGGATTCATGCTGGGCACCATGGGCGGTGCGGCCGGTGCGGCGATGGGCGCGATCGGCCTGGTCCTGGGGTCGTTTCCGGTCTTTCTGATCGGGGCCTTCATGATCGGCATCTACCAGTCATCGCT
>SKWP01000248.1 GCA_007128865.1 Paracoccaceae bacterium | reverse complement strand
GCGCCACATGCGCGCCGGGCTGCCGGGCGGGGCAAAACGGCCATTGGCCGGAGGCGCAACACAGGGCGGTGCCCGACCGCCGGGTGGGCGCTGCATGGTGGATACCCGGGCGGTTTATCGAGCAAGTACATCCGACGGCACAACGGCTTGCGACGTTGCAGGGCGCCCGCCCGAGGGGGCGGTCGGGCGCCGCCCGGCGGCGCTGCGCGCCTTGATTCCGGGCAGGAAGGCAGGGGGGCTGGCCGTTCGCTCCGGGCTTGGGGCTCCGGGCTGTCAGCGCAACGTTTCGCGCCGCGTCAATCTGCGCAAGGCCGTTCACGCTGCCGTGGCTTGAGACGCCGGAAGAAGGACCATAGGAAGAGGCTCATGTCGTTCTGGGAATACGCAAACCCCCGCAAGTTCATGGCCACCGCGACCATGCTTCTGCCATGGGTCGCGGGCCTTACGCTGCTGACGCTCGGCGTCGGCCTGATCTGGGGATTCTTCTTCACCCCCGACGATTTCCGGCAGGGATCGACGGTCAAGATCATCTTCCTGCACGTGCCCTCGGCGATGATGGCAATCAACGCCTGGATCATGATGCTGGTGACCTCGCTGATCTGGCTGATCCGGCGCCACCATGTCAGCGCCCTTGCGGCCAGGGCGGCGGCGCCGGTCGGGCTGGCGATGACGGTGATCGGGCTGATCACCGGCGCGGTCTGGGGGCAGCCGATGTGGGGCACATGGTGGGTCTGGGACCCCCGGCTGACATCGTTTCTGGTGCTGGGGCTGTTCTACATGGGCTACATCGCGCTCTGGCAGGCGATCGAGGATCCCGACACCGCCGCCGACCTGACCGCCGTACTGTGCCTTGTCGGGTCGGTATTTGCGCTGCTGTCACGCTATGCGGTGTTCTTCTGGAGCCAGGGCCTGCATCAGGGCCCGTCGCTTTCGCTGCAGCCCGGCACCCGGATGGACTGGGCCTACAAGGCACCGCTCTACATCTGCATGACGGGCTTTGTGCTGCTGTTCGTGATGCTGGTCCTGATCGGCACGCGATCGGAAATACGCGCGCGCCGCATCCGCGCGCTGCAACTGCGGGAGCGGATGGCATGATGCCCGATCTGGGCCGCTATGCGCTGGAGGTGGCCAGCGCCTATATCTCGTCGCTGGCGATTCTGGCCGGGCTGGTGGTGCTGTATCTGCGTCGCGACGCACGCACCCGGCAGGAGCTCGATGCCGCCGAAAACCGGCAGGAGCGTCACGATGGCTAAAGGCCGCATCCGCCCGCTGATGCTGCTGCCGCCGCTGCTGTTTCTGGGCGTGGTGGCGCTGTTTGCAGCCGGCAACTTCCGCGAGGACCGCGACACCCTGCCTTCGGCGCTGCTGGGGCAGGCCGCACCGCCGATGCAACTGGGCGTTCTCGAAGGCTTTGAGTCCTTCTCGAATGACGATCTGCGCAGCGGCGAGGTGGTGCTGGTGAATTTCTGGGCCAGCTGGTGCCCGCCCTGCCGGGCCGAAATGCCGTTCTTTGCCGAGCTTGCGGCCGAGGGCTATACCATCTTTGGTGTCAATGCCCGGGACGAGACGAGCAACGCGCTGCAGTTCCTCGACGAGCTGGGCAACCCCTTCGAGGGGATCGGCACCAGCCGCGACGGGCGCGCCGCCATCGACTGGGGCGTGTACGGTATGCCCGAGACCTTTGTGGTGGATGGCAACGGCACCATCCTGCTGCGCTATCCGGGCGAGATCACCCCGCAGGTGTGGGAAACCCGAATCCGGCCCTTGGTCGACCGGGCCCGCGGCGGCTGAAGGCGACGGCCGCAGGCGGCATTCCGGCATCCCTTCCCAATTCGACGTGAGCACCACCAGGCCGCCTTGCCATCGGATGACCCCGCCGCTAGGGTGCGCGCCAATCTGCCGGGGCCACGGGCTGCCGGCCCCTCTTCCACGGCCCGGTTCGGGCTGCCCCAGACCGCGAGGTTTCGATGTTCGTCTCCCCAGCCTATGCCCAGGCCGGCGATGCCGGAAGCGCCTTTGTCAGCTTCCTGCCGCTGATCCTGATCTTCCTGATCATGTGGTTCCTGCTGATCCGGCCGCAGCAGAAAAAGCTCAAGGAACACCGGGCGATGGTGGATGCGCTGCGGCGTGGTGACCAGGTGATCACCCAGGGCGGCATGATCGGCAAGATCACCAAGGTCAAGGAAGACGGCGAGCTCGAGGTCGAGATCTCCCAGGGCGTCAAGGTGCGCATCCTGCGGCACACCATCACCGGCGTGGTCAGCAAGAGCGAACCGGCCGCCGAAAGCTGAGCCGCCGCGCAGCGCATGGCCGACAGGTCGGCCCCCGGGGCAGGGTGAAGGAATCACATGCTTTACATTCCGGTCTGGAAGCGGGTTGTCATCTGGGGGCTGGTCGCCCTGGGCGTGGCCTTTGCCATGCCCAATCTGGCCTATGACCGGGTCGAACGGCACAACGACGCCGTTCGCGCGATCGAGGCGCAGGGCATCGCCACGCCCGAGATGGAGGCCGACCGTGCGCTCTGGCCGTCGTGGCTGCCCTCGACCATTGTCAACCTTGGCCTCGACCTTCGCGGCGGTGCCCATCTGCTGGCCGAGGTGCAGCTTTCCGATGTCTACACGGTGCGCATCGATGCGATGTGGCCCGAGGTGCGCGATGCGCTGGTGCGCGAGCGCGAGGCCGTCGGCAATGTCCGGCGCCAGCCCTCGGCGCCCGATGAATTGCGGGTGCAGATATCCGAACCCGCCGGGATGGATCGCGCGCTTCAGGCCGTGCGCGCCCTCGCCCGGCCGACAGGGACGTTTTCGGGCACCGCGCGGGATCTCGATGTGCGCTCGGTCGGCACCGACGAAATCGTCGTCACGCTTTCGGCCGCCGAACGCGCCGCGACCGATGACCGGACCATGCAGCAGTCGCTGGAAATCATCCGCCGCCGTGTGGACGAGGCCGGCACCCGCGAACCGACCATCCAGCGCCAGGGCGATGACCGCATCCTGATCCAGGTGCCCGGCATCGGCTCGGCCGCGGAGCTGAAGGAGCTGATCGGCACCACGGCGCGGCTGACCTTTCACCCGGTTGTCGGACGCACCGACAACCCCGACGAGCCGCCCGGCCCGCGCAATATCCTCGTGCCTTCGGCCGACGAACCGAGCAGCTTCTACATTGTCGAACAGACGCCTGTGGTCACCGGCGAACAGCTTGTCGATGCGCAACCGGCCTTCGACCAGAACAACCGCCCGGCGGTCAATTTCCGCTTCAACCCGCAGGGCGGCAGGGCCTTTGGCGACTATACCGCGGCCAACATCGGATCGCCCTTTGCCATCGTGCTCGACAATCAGGTGATCTCGGCTCCGGTGATCCAGAGCCACATTCCCGGTGGCTCGGGCATCATCACCGGCCGCTTCACGGTCGAGGAATCGACCCGCCTTGCAGTGCTGCTGCGTTCGGGCGCGCTGCCGGCCGAGATGATCTTTCTGGAGGAACGCACCGTCGGCCCCGAACTCGGGCAGGACAGCATCGACGCCGGCAAGGTCGCCGCGATCGTGGCGCTGGTGGCGGTTCTGGGCTTCATGCTGCTCAGCTATGGCGGCTTCGGGGTCATCGCAAACATTGCGCTGCTGCTGAACCTCGGCATGATCT
>SKWP01000467.1 GCA_007128865.1 Paracoccaceae bacterium | reverse complement strand
GTTGCAGATTGGGCATCGCCCAGGAATAGGCGATCAGGTTGATGCCCTGGGTGGTGCCGGTGGTGAACACGATCTGATCGGGGTCAGACACGCCCAGAAACCGCGCGATGATGCCGCGCACCGCCTCGTAGCGTTCGGTCGAGAGGGTGGAAAGCGTGTGCAGACCGCGATGAACATTGGCATATTCTTCGGCATAGCCGCGCATCACCGCATCCAGAACCGCCTTCGGCTTCTGCGCCGAGGCGCCGTTGTCCAGATAGACCAGCGGCTTGCCGTTGATCTGCCGCGACAGGATCGGAAAATCGGCCCGGATTGCGTTCACGTCATACATCGACAACCATCCCCGGCGGGGCGATGCCCAGCATCTGAAGCAGCATGGCCAGCACCATGGCGATGCCGAACAGCGTCAACAGGATCACGGCGAACACCTTGCCCAGCGACTCGAAACCATGGAGCACCGCCACATAGTTGGTCAGAAGCCACAGGAACAGCGCCATGCCCAGCACGCCAATGAGCGCCGACAGCGCCGGCACCACCAGCAGCGCCACCACCTGCACCAGCTGGATCGCCACCATGACCGCCTGCAGCCAGACCACGAGAATCAGCGCCTGGTCGAACTGCCCGCGCCCGCCCATCAACCGGCCCACGCCATGCGCCGCGAAGACCATGATCAGCAGCGCCATGCCCTGCACCACGCCCGCCTGAAGCGGGTTCGGCATGCCGGCCTCGGTCATCAGCAGGACGCTGAGCTGCCCGAACAGCACGCTCAGCACCACCACCAGCAACAGCGCCTGCCAGCGCGCCGACATCGGCAGCGGCAAGGCCATGATCCGCCTGGCCGACGCTTTCGGGTCGGACAGGGTTTCGCGCAGCAAGGCGACGACAGAGGAAAGCGAAAGATCCATGCATGCCTTCTAGGCGCTGGTGGCGGGGGCCTCAAGCATCGCCTCGCGCATCAGCACCCCCCAGAGAAGCAAAAAAGCACCAAGCACGCCAAAACCGACAACTGCGGTCAGTGCCCCGGTGCCGACGATGCCGCGCATGAGCCCGTGCAGCAGCCACAGGGGCGCCGATGCAAGCAATGCCCAGAACAGCGCCAGCCGCACCGCGGTACCGCAGGCCCGGCGCCCGGCAAGCCAGAGCGCGGCCTGAACCAGCCCGGCAATCCCGTAAAGCAGCAGCGGCGCGATGAACAGCCAGCCCATCAACGCCCCGCCGATTCGCGCAGCCAGCGGCACCGACGGGTCCAGATGGGCCGCGCGCGCCAGCGCCGGCCACTGGGCAACGAAGACCAGCAGGCAGGCCGCCATCAGCACCGCCAGTGCCCGATCCTCTCGCGGGCCGTCCCGGAGCATGGCGCGCATGGTCTGGCGCGGGCTGCGCCAGCTGCGAAGGATGTCTGCCGCCATGCCCACCGGCCCGCAGCCCCGTCAGGCCCGGTGCCGTTCGAGCCAGCCGGCCAGCCGGCGGCGGATTTCCTCGGCCAGGGTGTCGTCCTCGATCTCGTCGAGGGCCTCGGCCAGGAACGCCAGAACCAGCAGGCGCTGCGCCTCCTCGATCCCGATCCCGCGCGCCCGCAGATAGAACAGCATGTCCGGGTCGATCGCGCCCGAGGTCGAACCGTGGCTGCATTTCACGTCGTCGGCATAGATTTCCAGCTCGGGCTTGGCCAGGAACTGGCAGCTTTCATCCAGCAGCAACGCCTGGCTGATCTGGTAGCCATCGGTAAGCTGGGCTTCGGGGTGCACAAGGATCTTGCCCTGAAACACGCCCACCGCCCCGCGGCGCAGCACCTTCTTGAAAACCTGCCGGCTTTCGCAGCGCTCGGCGGCATGGGTGATGAAAACCGTATCGTCCTGATGAAAGGCGGTGCCATCGCCCACGGCGGCGCCGGCCACATGCAGCACCCCCTCGCGCCCGGTCAGTTCGGCCATCACCTCGTTGCGGGTCAGCCTTCCGTTGGCCGTCAGGGTGAAGGACTTGCAGACCGAAGCGGTACCAAGCCGCACGAACAGCGCCGTGACGGCCTGGCGGCCGTGGTCGCGCCCCTGAACGCGGACATGGTGAAAGGCCGCGCCGTCGCCGACCTCGACCTCGGCCACCGATGAAAACCGCGCCGCGCCGGGGCCGTCTTCCAGCAGTGTCAGCCGGCTGCCGGGCTCCAGCCGGATGACATGATGCAGCACCGCCTCGGCGCCCGCATCCTTGCGCAGATAGCTGACGGAAACCGGCCGCTCCACCGGCTTGCCCACCCGGATAACCAGCCCGTCGCCGGCGGTGGCGGTGTTGAGCGTCGCCAGCGGCCGCGCCACAGGCGACTGACACTGTGCCTCAAGCTTGCCGTACAGCTCGCGCGCCCAATGGATATCGCGCGTGGCCGCATCGGCCAGCCTTTCGATCTCGATGCCGGCGGCGGCCAGATCGCCGGACCGGGCGGCATCGAACACACCATCGACAAACACGATGCGCAGGCAGTCCACGCCGGCAAAGACCGCCTCGCGGTCATCGGCCGGCAGCAGCTCGGCCGCGGCAACGCCGGCATCGGTGAACAGCCCCGGATTGGTAAAGCGCCAGTATTCGTCCTGACGCACCGGCAGGCCCGCGTCCAGCAGGCGCTGGCGTGCCTCCTGCCGGGCGGCCGTTGCCCAGGCCCCGCCGGCGGGCAGGCTGACCGCGGCCAGCCGCTTTTCGGCCAGGCCGCGCTTCTGCTCGTCAATACGCTGGCGGCGCGACTGCATCACGCCACCTCCGCGCCAAGGATGTCGGCATAGCCGTTTTCCTCGACCTCAAGCGCCAGTTCCGGCCCGCCGGTACGCACGATCCGCCCGCCGGCCATGATATGCACCACATCGGGCTGGATGTGGTTCAGCAGCCGCTGGTAATGGGTGATGACCAGAAAGCCGCGGCCGGCATCGCGCAGCGCGTTGACGCCGTCCGAAACCAGCTTCATCGCGTCCACGTCAAGGCCCGAATCGGTCTCGTCGAGGATGCACATCTTCGGCTCCAGCATCGCCATCTGCAGGATTTCGTTGCGCTTTTTCTCGCCGCCGGAAAAGCCGGTGTTGACCGGGCGCTTGAGCATCTCGGCGTCGATCTTCAGCGCCTTCGCCTTCTCGCGCACCAGCTTGAGGAAATCGCCCGACGACATCTCTTCCTCGCCGCGGGCCTTGCGCTGGGCGTTCACCGCGGTGCGCAGAAAGGTCATGTTGCCCACGCCCGGAATTTCCACCGGGTACTGGAACGCCAGAAACAGCCCCGCCGCGGCGCGTTCCTCGGGCTCCATCTCAAGAATGTCCTTGCCTTCCAGCGTCGCCGAACCGTCGGTCACCTCATAGCCGTCGCGGCCCGACAGCACATAGGCCAGTGTCGATTTGCCCGACCCGTTCGGCCCCATGATGGCATGGACCTTGCCGGCTTCCACGGTCAGATCGACCCCCTTGAGGATGGCCTTGTCCTCTTCCTCAAGCTTGACGTGCAGATTCCTGATTTCCAGCATGTTTCCGTTCCCGTTATTTCCTTGCCCGCTCAGGGCTTCATGATCGTCTTGGCCGAGACATGGGCGACGATCACCGCCATCACCGCAGAAAAGGCCGCCATTCCCGGCCCGCCCGGCCCCCAGAAGGGCCATGTGACCGTCATCAGCAC
>SKWP01000266.1 GCA_007128865.1 Paracoccaceae bacterium | reverse complement strand
CTTGGCGGGGAGTTGCCCGGATGGCGGGTACGGCATGGTGGGACCGGCCGGAGGATCTCGATCGTCTTCCGGTTCACAGAGGCCGGCGGCTGCCTTCAGATCGCGCTGGCCGCCTTCGGGGGACAGAACTGGACGGATGCGGCACCGGACCGATCGGAGGCATTCAGGGAGGACTGAACTGAGCCAGTCCCAGCCCGTCACAGAACATGCCCACGGCGGCGCTTCTCCGCGGCGTGTCAACGCCGACTGAATTTTCCCCCGAAGTGCCGAAGCAGATTTTCCCAGTTTCCGGGCGCGATGATCACCTCGCCTGCCGGCCTCCATGCCATGTCCATCTGCTCTGGTCAGACGTCCGGATTCTGCCTTACCTGGTCACGAGGACAATCCCCTTGCGGCCGCGATGCGACTTGTTGTCGATCTTCCGGACATGAGACTTGAAGCCTGCGTTGGTCAGCCGGTTGCCAAAGGTGCGCATGTGTTCGTGGTCTTCCCCGATCTCGGCCAGAAAGCTCCGCCAGCTTTCGTAGAGATCCTTGACCGGCGTAAATCCAGCAGGGTCGAGATTGGCGCTGGTTTCAAGCCAGCTGGCAAAGATGTCCTGCTGCTCGAAATAGTTCCGGGTCATGGCATCGATGGCATCACAGCTGCCCAGACGATTGTTCTGCCATGCAATGCATCCGTTGATCATCCACCTCAGGATGCCGGGCAGTTCCGACTGGAGCTTGATTTCGAGCTCCGGATCGGGCTTCTCCGGCTTTCTGGTCATCGGCAGGATCAGGAAGCGACGCCGGGCTGCGTCATTCACGGCCGCGAGCGAAGGCACGGTATTTCCCGAGATCGTGATCTTGCACTGTGGAATGAACGTGAAGAAGTCCCGGTTGAGATGCCGCGGCGTCAGAGGATCCATCCCCGTGACCGAGTTGATGACCCCCTCCCGAAACCGGCTGCCAACTTCGGTCTCCGTGACGGCGACGAACCGCAGCCCCTCGAGGAATGCGATATCGCTCGGATGGGTATGGCCACGGGCAGTCAGGGTCGATTCCGGAGCAATGCGTCCGTATTCGCCAAGCACCCGCAGAACGCTCCGGATCAGCACGCCCTTGCCGTTCCCGCCCGGACCGAAAAGATAAACCAGCTTCTGTTCGCTCATTTCCGCGGTCAGGCAATACCCGAACCATCGCTGCAGGAATGCGATGGCCGAGGCGTCACCATCGAAAGCAAAATCGAGAAAGCTGAAGAAGTGCGGTGCCTCCTCGGTGTCAGCCGGGTCGACGCCAAGCCGCCGGGAAATCATGTCATCGGCCCTGGCCTGCCGGAACTCGCCGGTGCGCAGATCAATGGTGCCGTTCTGCGCGCCAACCAGAAACGAATTCCGATCCCAGGCATCAGCCGTGGTTGCAAGTTCGGGGCGTGATTTCGCAAGCTTGATTGCACCGTCGACGAAGGCATGGCTCAAGGCGCTGCTACGTTGATCGCTTTGGCCGACCTGCAACGCAACCTGGCGCAGCGCCTCATGCTTGATGAGATCGGTGCGATCCAGAAGCCAGTTGCTCTGCGTGAAGTGCAGCCACCCCTTGTCGACACGATAACGCCACTGGTGGTCCGTCTCGTTTCCGATCCGGTTGGCGATATCTGCCTGTGCAATCATTTCGGTTTTCTGCCCACCCATGGTGCGGTCCTTTCCTCTTGACCTGCCCAGCGTGTGTGCGAGACTGCTTGTGCGACGAGCATTCTTGACGCTGGGGCGTTGAGTTTGATCCTGGTCGGGCTCCGTTCCAGCGGAGCCCGACCTTTCGTTTCATTCAGCCAGTTCGGCCAGCCAGTGCTCGATATCTCCCTCGTTCCAGCGCGTGCAGCCGGGCGAGAGCCGGACAGGACGCGGAAAGCTGTCGTGATCATGCACCCAGCGCCAGATCGTCGCTGTGGATACGCCCAGTCGTTCGGCAACCTGCTCGACCGAAATCAGGCCAAAGCGACGTCGGGTCAGTTTTCCAGCTTTTGTCATCTCGCGCTCCAGATCCGTTGCAATCAGACAATATCAGTCGCATCCGGTCGCGTGTGCTGTCCCGGGATCGACCAGGGTTCCGGGCCTCTGATCAGACAGATCACGAGAGAAGGTCAGCAAGACATGTGCGGCGACCGTGCCTATCGATTGACCGCTTGTGTCATGTCGTCCTGTTGCGCCGGGCGGCTGCGTTGCAGCAAACCTCATGAAGGGGGGCGCCTTGGCTCGTGAAGATGGGGCGCTCCGGACAGTTCCTGCCGGACGGCCCGGCGGTGATCCGGGTCGACCCTGCGAAAGGCATCCTCGATGGTACAGAGGGGGACGATGCACAGGAACGCCTCGTCGACGATGGCAAACCCTTCTGTGACTTTGCTTGGCTTGATCAGCTGCCTGCGGTCAGGGATACCAAGGGCGCACCGTGACGCTCACCTGACAGCGGGCGCCGTCCCGATCACAGGCTTTCCGCGTCGTTGTCGGCTGTGCTCGACAACAAGAAGTGGCGTCGGATCAGTGAGCGAAGGGCGACATCACTGTAGGGCTCGATACCTGCCCTCTCGAACAAATCCTGGCAGGCCGCTCTGACGAAACGCACGATCCCGTCGGGGATCACCAATTCGTCCACGCGATCCGGTTTGTCAGGATCCATCTTGTCTTCCGGTATCGGGCGGGTCTGCAGATTGAACGACACCGGGCCGCCGCACCGGGCCCATGTCCGTGCCGCCTCCAGGACAAATCCGATGCGCGGTTCGTGGCGCCCTGCACCTGTTGGCGGGTTCATTTCCCTCAGATGCGCCTGCGGAGCATTGGTGCCGAGAAACTCTTCGTATCTGAAGGCGAGTTCCTGGATCGCTTCCTGGATCTCCTGTAGGGAATACTTGAATTGCCCCAGAACTGGCCGGGAGACGGTCGCATTCGCGGGGCTTGGGAAAATCTGTTGCGTGGACAGCTTGTAAAGCGCCTTGTCCAGCTGGTCGGATTTTTTCAGGACATCGGCCACGAGTGCCAATCTTACTGGGCCTGAGCTGTATTTCGTCGAGAAATGCCGGCATTCATGAAGCGTCCGCCCGGCCGCGAGTTCCAGCCGACGTATTTCTGCGACACTTTCATCAGAAGATGGCAAGTCCGCAAGTTGTCGGAGCAGGGTCTCTCGCGTTACCTCCGAAAAAACCGGCAGGTAGCTTGCGAGGTAATCGTCGTAACCCGGATCACCCGGAAACGGCGGGAATTTGGGCTGAGGCATCAGGACATCCTCTATATGAAGCATAACCGATATCCTGAACGGTCAGGGCTGATTGAACCCGCATCCAGAAATCCGGGTCGGGTTTAGCGTGGGAATGGTATCGCACAAGCAGGGTGAAGGCATATCTTTTGCCTGATGGCCTCTGCGAAAGGGATACCGGAGGAACCCGAACGCTTCGGCCAGGGTGCAATCGAAGGGATCACGGCCCGGAAAGGGCAAACAATGCGGCCGATCAGACAGCCTTCGTCCCCACCCTTGCGCTCGCGGCATTCCGGGCGCACCGTGCGGCAGCAACAGGCCGCGGCTGAGCCTGCAAGGCATCTTCAGCCGCGGGCGGGCGCGGGTGGTTCGGGCAGATCCTGCAGGGTCTCAAGCCCGAAGCGATCCAGGAAAGCCTGCGTCGTCACCCAG
>SKWP01000301.1 GCA_007128865.1 Paracoccaceae bacterium | reverse complement strand
CGTTGCAATGCGCCCTCGTCGTGCCGGAGGCACGCCTTCGGCGTGACCGAAGGGTCGGGCGCGGCCCGGGCTGGTCGCCCGGGCGGAACCTGTGGCGGGCGTGGTGCAGAACAGTTTCCCGGGCTCGATTGTCGCGACGGGTTGGCAATAGACTTCTTCAGCAGCCTGCGAAGGCGTGGCATCAGCGCAGCGCACGCCCGCGCAGGATCGCCGCATCCCCGAACCGGCTGCGGATCGCGTCGGTTGCACGTTCGGCCCGCGCGCGGCGTTCGGCATCGGGATCGAGCAGATCGCCGGTGCGATCCGCGCCGGTTGCCGGGATCAGGTCGGACAGCCCCACGCCGACAAGCCGCCATGCGGTGCCGGGGGGCATCTCGCGCAACAGCGCCGCGGCCTGCCTGTACAGCGTATCGGCAAGCTGGCTGGCCTCGCGCAGGCTGGCGCGGCGGGTCTGGATGCGGTGGTCGGCGCGCTTGAGCTTCAGCGTCACCACCCGCCCGGCCAGCCCCTTGCGTTTGGCCCGCGCCGAGACCTCTTCGGACAGGCGCCACAGATGCCCTTCCAGCAGCGCAGGGTCGACGATGTCGCGGTCGAAGGTGGTTTCGCGCGAGATCGATTTCACCGGCGCCCCGGCCGAAACGGCGCGCGCATCCTCGCCCCGCGCCAGATGCCACAGCCGCGCGCCCTGGGCGCCAAAACGGGCCTGCAGCGCGGTCCGGTCCCAGCGCCGCAGATCGGCAAAGCTGCGGATGCCGGCGGCCTCAAGCGCCGCCAGCCCGACCGCGCCCACGCCCCAGATCAGCGACACCGGCTGCGGCGCAAGGAAATCCGCGGTCTCGGCGCGCCCGATCACCGAAAAGCCGCGCGGCTTGTCGAGATCCGAGGCGATCTTGGCCAGAAACTTGTTGTGCGACAGCCCGACCGAGGCGGTCAGGCCCAGCTCGCGTTCGATCCTGCGCGCCAGCCGCGCCATCAGCACCGCCGGCGGCGCGCCGTGCAGGCGTTCGGTCCCGGTCAGGTCCAGAAACGCCTCGTCCAGCGAAAGCGGCTCTACGGCGGGCGTAAGCTCTTCCATCATCGCGCGGATCTGCGCCGCGACGGCGGCATAGACCGCCCCGCGCGGCCTGACCACCGCCGCATCGGGGCAGCGCCGCAGCGCCTCGAACATCGGCATGGCCGAACGCACGCCGTGGATGCGCGCGATGTAGCATGCGGTTGCCACAACCCCGCGCCTGCCGCCGCCCACGATAACCGGCCGGTCGCGCAGCGCCGGATTGTCGCGTTTTTCCACGCTGGCAAAGAACGCGTCGCAATCCATGTGCGCCACCGACAGCGACAGCAGTTCGGAATGCGCCAGCAGCCGCGGCGAACCGCAGGACAGGCAGCGCCGGGCAGGGCGCCGGGGCCGGTGCAGGCAATCGCGGCATAGGATCGGGGCAGTCGCGGACATGGCGGCAGGATACCACCGCCGCAGCGTTTCCGGCAGGGCCGAAAACGCGTTGCAAATCCGCCCGACAGGGGCATAGTGCCCCGGGATTCAACGCGGAGACGGCAACATGGATATCGAAACCTTCATTGGCGGCAATCTCATCATCCTGCTGATCGCACTTTTCGTGCTGATCTCGCTGTTCAAGGGGGTCAAGATCGTGCCCCAGGCGGACAAGTTCGTGATCGAACGATTTGGCCGGCTGCAGAAGGTGCTCGGGCCGGGCATCAACTTCATCGTGCCGTTTCTGGACAGCGTCGCGCACAGGGTCTCGATTCTCGAACGGCAGCTGCCCAATTCCCGGCAGGACGCCATCACCGCCGACAACGTGCTGGTGCAGGTGGAAACCAGCGTCTTCTACCGCATCATGGCGCCCGAAAAGACCGTCTATCGCATCCGCGACATCGATGCGGCGATCGCCACCACGGTGGCCGGTATCGTGCGTTCGGAACTGGGTTCGATGGAACTGGACGAGGTTCAGCACAACCGCGCCCGGCTGACCACCCGCATTCGCGAATCGCTGGAATCGGTGGTGGATGACTGGGGGATCGAGGTGACGCGGGCCGAACTGCTCGACGTGAACCTCGACGAGGCGACGCGCGCGGCGATGCTGCAGCAGCTGAATGCCGAACGCGCGCGGCGGGCGCAGGTGACCGAGGCCGAGGGCCTCAAGCGCGCGGTCGAGCTCAAGGCCGACGGCGAGCTTTACGCCGCCCAGCGCGAGGCCGAGGCCCGGCGCGTGCTGGCCGAGGCCGAGGCATTCTCGACCTCTGTCATCGCCAAGGCCATTTCCGACAACGGGCTCGATGCGGCGCGTTATCAGGTGGCGCTCAAGCAGGTGGACGCGCTGACCAAGGTCGGCGAGGGCGCCGGCAAGCAGACGCTGGTGGTGCCCGCGCAGGCGCTCGATGCCTTTGCCGATGCCTTCCGCATGCTGGGCGGGCGCGACAGATGACCGCGCTCTGGTGGGTCTGGATCGCCGCCGGGCTGGGGCTGGCGATCATGGAGGTGCTGCTGCCCGGCTATGTCTTTGTCGGCATGGCGGTGGGGGCGGTGGCCACCGGCCTGATGCTGTGGTCCGGGCAATGGCCTGCCGAATGGATGGCCGACAGCCTGTCCAACGCGTTTCTGGTCTTTGCGCTGATGTCGCTGCTGGTGTGGATCGTGTTCCGGGCCGTGGTCGGGGTGCGCAAGGGCCAGGTCAAGACCTTCGACCGTGATATCAACGAGGATTAGGCCGATATGGGGCGCCGGCTGGCGGCGGCCTTCGGGCGCTTTGCGCTGCTGGCGCTGCTGTTCTATGCGCTGGTGCTGGGTCTGATGCTGCTGGGCAGTCGCGCAACCGTCTATCCCTTCGTGCATGACAGCGATGTGCGGTCGCCGTCGGGCCTGCCGGGGATCGGGCTGGCCAGCCTGCGCAGCCCTTCGGGGGCCGAGGTGATGGCCTGGGTGGTGCCGCCGGCGCCCGGCCGCCCGGTGGTGGTGGTGTTTACCGGCAACGCCGGGCAGATGTGGCAGGGGGTGGCACGGGCCGAACCGCTGGTTTCGGCGGGCTATGGCACCGCGATCCTGTCCTATCCCGGCGCCAATGGCGCCCCGGGCAGGCCCGACGAGGCCACCATCACCGATGCTGCCCTCGGCCTTGTGGCCTATCTGCGCCAACGCTATCCGCAGGCGCCGCCGCCGGTGCTGTTCGGCATGTCGCTGGGCGCGGCGGTGGCGATCCGGGTGGCGCTGACCGAGCCGGCCGGGGCGCTGGTGCTCGAGGCGCCCTTTACCAGCGTCTGGGATGTGGCGCGGGCACATTATCCGTTCCTGCCGCGGTTTTCGCTGCTGCGCCACAGCCGCTGGGAATCGCTTGCGGCTGCGCCACGGGTCGGCCTGCCGGCGCTGGTGCTGCACGGCGGCAGCGACCGCATCATCCCGCCCGATCAGGGCCAGCGCATTGCCGAGGCACTGGGCGGCAACGACACGACATTTCACCTGTTGCCCGGATCAGGCCACAACGACATGCATCTGCACGGCGCCGATGCACAGGTGCGGGCGTTTCTGGACCGCCTGTATCCGGACTGGACCTGAACCCTGTCGCTGGGTCCGGTATGCGCCGCCTGTCCGAACCCGCAGCGCGGTTTCGCCGCGGCTTGCGCGAGCTGGCCCTGGAAGCGCAAGGCGACGTT
>SKWP01000072.1 GCA_007128865.1 Paracoccaceae bacterium | reverse complement strand
TGGTGCAGCGGTCAGGCGGCCGAAGCCGGGCAGGCGTCGCCCGGGATCAGGCGCGTCGGCGCGAACGGCGTCGCAGGCGGGGGCGATGGCGGGACAGGCTGCACATGGCCGCCCGGTTAGCGTGCGGCATGCCGCTTGTCCAGCCGTCACGCGCCGGCCGGGGATCTTCCCGCAGCCCGGCGCGTGGCGACCGGCGGGATCAGCCCTCCGGGAGGCCGCCGAAAACGGCAACCGGGCTCGATTGTCGGAGCGGCTGGTGTTCACCACCTGACGAAAGATGCCCACTGAGCGTTTGGAGCCCATGGCGGACGATGGCTGGGGCACCGACAGAGGGCAGCGCCCGACCGCCGGGTGGGCGCTGCACGGTGGATAGCCTGGCGGTTTATGGTGCAAGTACATCCGAGGGAGCAACGGTTTGCACCGTTGCAGGGCGCCCGCCCGATGGGGGCGGTCGGGCGCGGCCCGGCGGCGCTGCGCGCCTTGATTCCGGGCCAGGTGGGCGGCGTCCGCTTCGTCCCGCATAGCTGCCCCTCGCCTCGAATGGCGAAAAGTGGTGTCAGGTCAGGAACACGAGGTGGGGACGTCTTCAGCAGCCCTCCAGCGCTTCGAGCTGGTCGATCAGGCCCGAGATCATCGACAGGCCCTTGTCCCAGAACGCCGGGTCCGCCGCGTCGAGCCCGAAGGGCGCCAGCAGGTCGCGGTGGTGGCGCGAGCCGCCGGCGCGCAGCATGTCGAAATACTTGTCCTGAAAGCCCGCGTCGCCTTCCTCGTAGACGGCGTAAAGCGCGTTCACCAGCCCGTCGCCGAAGGCATAGGCGTAGACATAGAAGGGCGAGTGGACGAAATGCGGAATATAGGCCCAGAAGCTTTCATACCCGTCCATGAACTCGAACACCGGGCCAAGGCTTTCGGCCTGCACGCTCATCCACAGCGCGTTGATGTCGTCGGGTGTCAGTTCGCCCTCGGCCCGGGCCGCATGCAGCCTGCTTTCGAAATCGTAAAAGGCGATCTGCCGGACCACGGTGTTGATCATGTCCTCGACCTTGCCGGCCAGCAGGGTCTTGCGTTCGGCCGCGGTTTCGGCGCGGGCCAGAAGCTTGCGGAAGGTCAGCATCTCGCCAAAGACACTGGCGGTCTCGGCCAGGGTCAGCGGGGTCGAGGACAGCAGTTCGCCCTGACCGGCGGCAAGGCGCTGGTGCACGCCGTGGCCAAGCTCATGCGCCAGCGTCATCACGTCGCGCGGTTTGCCGAGGTAATTCAGCATGATGTAGGGGTGCACCTCGGTCACGGTGGGGTGCGCAAAGGCGCCCGGTGCCTTGCCGGGCTTGACGCCGGCGTCGATCCAGCCGCGTTCGAAGAAGGGTTCGGCCAGATCGGCCATGCGGGCATCGAAACCGGCATAGGCATCCATCACCGTCTTGCGGGCGGTGGCCCAGTCCACCGTCTTTGGCGGTTCGATCGGCAGCGGCGCGTTGCGGTCCCAGACCTGCAGACGGTCGAGCCCCATCCAGCGCGCCTTGAGCGCATAATAGCGGTGCGACAGCCGCGGATAGGCCGCGACAACCGCATCACGCAGCGCCTGCACCACCTCGGGCTCCACATGGTTGGCCAGGTGCCGTCCATGCTGGGGGCTGGGCATCTTGCGCCAGCGGTCCTCGATCGCCTTTTCCTTGGCCAGGGTGTTGTGGACCCGCGAAAACAGCCGGATGCTGCCCTGGAACTGCCGGGCGAGGGCGCGGGCGGCGGCCTCGCGCCGCGGGCGTTCGGGATCGGTGAGCAGATCGAGCGTTTCCTCAAGCCCCAGCGTCTCGCCATCGACGTCAAAGGTCATCCCCGCCAGCGTCTCGTCGAACAGCCGGTTCCATGCGGCGGCGCCGACGGTGGACTGGTCGTGCAGGAATTTCTCCAGCTCGTCGGACAACTGGTGCGGGCGCATGGCGCGCATCCGTTCGAACACCGGCTTGTAGCGGGCCAGATCGGCGTTGGCGGCGAAAAGCGCATCCAGTGCGGCGTCGTCGATGCGGTTGACCTCGAGGCTGAAGAACACCAGCGGGGTGGTATGCGCGGTGATCCGGTCCTGCATGTCGGCCATGAACTTGGCGCGGGCCGGATCCGTGGTGTTCTGGTAATAACGCAGCCCGGCAAACGACATCAGCCGCCCGGCGACAATGTCGATGCGTTCGTAGCGATGCACGCAGTTCAGAAAGCCGGCGGCGTCCAGCCCGGCAAGCTTGCCTTCGTAATCGGCCGCGAAGGCGGCGCATTCGGTTTCGAGCCAGCCCAGATCGCGCGCCACCTCGGGCGCGTCGGGTGCGGCATAAAGATCGCTCAGATCCCATTCGGGAAGGTTGCCGAAACGGCCGCCGCCGGCCCGGTCAGCGGTGTCCAGTAGTGCTTGGCGGGCGGTAATGGTCATGGCATGTCCCTGTCTGCGATCCGACCCGAGATATGCACCCCGCGGCCCGGAGTGCAAGCCACAGCGGCCGCCGGTCGCGGGCGAGGGTTGTGCGCGGCGGAAATCATACCGGATCCGTTTGATCAGTTCGGTCCACCAACGACCCTATTCCGCCCGTGCGCCAGCACGGGCAGCGCCCGCCCGCCCCCGTCACGCCGCAGGCGTGCCTCCGGCACGATGCGGGCGCTTCCGCGCCCACCTCGGGCGGCCGCCGCCCGTGCTTCTCGAACCGATCAAACGGGTTTTGTATGAGGCGTCACAGCACGTAGCGCGACAGATCGGCCGACCGCGAAAGCTCGCCGATGTTGGCCTCGACGAAATCGGCATCCACCGACACCGTTTCGCCGCTGCGGTCGGGCGCGGTGAACGAGATTTCCTCGAAGACCCGCTCCATGACCGTGTAGAGCCTCCGTGCGCCGATGTTTTCCACCGCATGGTTGACCTCGGCCGCGATCCGCGCCAGCGCCGCGATGCCGTCTTCGGTAAAGCTGACCTGCACCCCTTCGGTGCCCATCAGGGCGGTGTACTGGCGGGTAAGGGCGTTTTCCGTCTCGGTCAGGATGCGGACGAAATCAGCCTCCGTCAGTGCCCGCAGTTCAACCCGGATCGGCAGGCGGCCCTGCAGCTCGGGCAACAGATCCGACGGCTTGGCGATATGAAAGGCACCCGAGGCGATGAACAGGATGTGATCGGTCTTCACCGGGCCGTATTTGGTGGAAACCGTGGTGCCCTCGATCAGCGGCAACAGGTCGCGCTGGACCCCCTCGCGGCTGACCTCACCGCCGCGGGCCTCGGCGCGGGCGCAGACCTTGTCGATCTCGTCCAGGAAAACGATGCCGTTCGTCTGCACCGATTCGAGCGCGGCGCGGTTGACGGTTTCGTCGTCGAGCAGCTTGTCGGCCTCCTCGCCGATCAGCAGGTCATAGCTCTGGGCGACCGTCAACTTGCGGCGCACACGCCGGCCGCCGAACGCCTTGCCGAAGATATCGCCAAGGTTCATCATCCCGCCCGGCGGCATGCCGGGCAGCTCCATCGCCGGAAACGGGCTTGACGTATCGGCGATCTCGATCTCGATCTCGTGGTCATCCAGCTCGCCGCGCTTGAGCTTGCCGCGGAACATCTCGCGCGTGGGCGGCCGCGCGTCCTCGCCCGCGATGGCCGATATCACCCGCTCTTCGGCGTTGGCATGGGCACGGGCGCGGACCTCTTCGCGCAT
>SKWP01000084.1 GCA_007128865.1 Paracoccaceae bacterium | reverse complement strand
TGCGTCTGGTGCGTCATTCGTTGTTGCCCTTTCCCTTGAGCTCGCGCAGCCGGACCCGCGCCAGCGCCAGCCCTTCCCGCCCTTTTTCCGTGATCGTGTAGAACTTTCGCGCGGTGCGCCCGTCCCGCTCCGTCCGGCAGGTCAGGTAGCCGTCCCGCTCCATCTTCGAGAGCATCGGATAAAGCGTGCCGGGCGACAGCCGGTAGCCGTGCCGCGCCAGTTCGTCGATCATCCACTGGCCATAGACAGGATGCTGTGCCGCGTGATGCAGGATGTGCAGCCGCACCAGCCCGGAAAGAAGATCGTGGTGTTCCATGCGTTCGGGCATGCCGATCACTGTCTGATTTCGTTATCGACAATCGATAAACCATCTTCTATCTCTTGCGTCAATCCTGCAACATCCGGGGCGACGGGCTGGCGGCCTGGCTGATCGGCCCGGCTCATGCCCGTCGTCTGGAACCTGGAGACACCATGCAGACCAAACCTCTCGTATCCGCTGCCGATCTCGAAACACTCGGCCCGTTGCGCCTGCTCTATGTGCCCGCCGCAGGCGAACAGCCGGACGGGCTGATCTGCGTGCCGGTCCAACACTGGATCGAGACCGCCAAACAAAGCGAAACGGGTTTCGAGGATCTGGGTTTCTGGCAGCGGGAACTGGAATCCCTCGGCATCGGGCAGGATGCTTTCAGCGTGGTCATTGACGATGGCCGGATGACCGAGGACGCCCGGGTCTGGTTCATCCTGCAGTATTTCGGCCTTCCTGCCATGGTTTTCGACGGTGGCTTGTCGATGCTAGGTCCGGTGCCCCCGCAGGTGCCGCGCAGCTCGGCGTCGCCGGAACTGAAGCCGGGTGCCGGGGCTGTGGGCCTGAAGGGCCGGGCGGGACTGAAGGCGGAACTGGGGAATGTGCAGGTCTTCGATGCCCGGACCGCCGCCGAATTCCGCGCGGAGGATCTGAAGGGCAACATCCGCGGCGGCCATCTTCCCGGTGCCGTGCACCTGTCACACGACGAACTGCTCGACGGCGTACATCTGCGCCCCGCAGTTGAAATCGCCCGGATGCTTGAAAACGCGGGGTTCGATGGGACCAGACCTATCGTCAGCCATTGCAACGGCGGCGGCCGCGCAGCTCTGGCCGCGCTTGCAGCCGTAGTCGCGGGACGGGACAACGTGAATGTCTACTATCTCAGCTTCGCCGACTGGGCGGCCGACGAAACCTGCCCTTTGAAGGGCATCGGAGGCTGAAACCTTCCGCATGACGCGCCCCCTGACAGGCTGCTGAACAGGGAAACCGGGCAGTTCCCGGCGAGGAAACTGTTCCGGTCCCGCCGTCCGAACCGAGGCGTGAAGGGACCCGCCCGGTCGCCATTGGAGCGCCCTTTGTCCGGGCGACAATGGCAACGGGAGGGCGCGTCGGAACGTTGGAACAAGGCACTTCATGCCTGCCAGGCCCCTCCAGCCGTTGTGCCATTTGCGACGTTGCAATGCGCCCTCGTCGTGCCGGAGGCACGCCTTCGGCGTGACCGAAGGGTCGGGCGCGGCCCGGGCTGGTCGCCCGGGCAGAGCCTGTGGCAGGCGTGGTGCACGACAGTTTCCCGGGCTCGATTGTCCAGACAGATTGGCGGGAGACTTCTTCAGCAGCCTGCTAGCCGAGAAAGCGCACCTTGCCGATATGGGGCAGGTTGCGGTTGCGCTGGGCATAGTCGATGCCGTAACCGACCACGAATTCATCCGGAATCTCGAAGCCCGTCCAGGTGGCGCGGATGTCGACCTCGCGCCGCGAGGGCTTGTCGAGCAGTGCGCAGATCTCCAGCCTGCGCGGCGAGCGGGTGCGCAACAGCTGGGTGACATGCGAAAGCGTGAAGCCGGTATCGACGATATCCTCGACCACCAGCACGTCGCGGCCGGCAATCTCGCCCGACAGATCCTTGATGATGCGCACCTCGCGCGACGATGTCATCGCATCGCCATAGGATGAGGCTTCGAGAAAATCCACCTCGACCGGAAGGCGCAGCTCGCGCACCAGATCGGCGATGAACACGAAAGACCCGCGCAGCAGCCCCACCACCACCAGCTGTTCGGTGTCGTGGAAATGGCGGGTGATGTCGCGGGCCAGGTCCTCGACCCGGGCGGCGATGGTCTTGGCCGAGATCATCTCGTCCACCGCATAGGGCGGCGCAGGGTGGCGCACGGGTTTTTCGGGCGCCGTGGACGAGGTTTCGGCGCCCCGTGCTTCGGTGTGGTCGGGCTGCGGCATGGAATCCCCTTGAATCTGCGCGGCGACTTTACGAAAACCGGCGCCCGAGGGACAGACCCGACGATACCGCCGCGCCGGACTGCCGGGCCGGCCGTCGTTGCCGCAGCAAGCCGAGGAACCGGAGCCGCGATGCCTACCCATTCCGAGACCCGGCGGCTGCCCTACAGCGCCGCGGAGATGTACGATCTGGTGTCGGATGTGGCGCGCTACCCCGAATTCCTGCCGTGGAATGCCGCCGCCCGGATCCGGTCGCGCCGCCGGATGGAGGATGGCAGCGAGCTGATGGAAGCCGATCTGGTGATCTCGTTCAAGGTCTTCCGGGAACGCTTTGGCAGCCGCGTGCGGCTGTGGCCCGCCGAACGACGGATCGAGACCGACTATCTGGATGGCCCGTTCCGGCACATGCATTCCACCTGGTCGTTCCGCGATACGGACGGCGGCGGCTGCGCGGTCGATTTCCATGTCGATTTCGAATTCCGCAGCGCGATCCTGCAGCGCATCATCGGCGTGGTGTTCAACGATGCCATGCACCGCATCGTGCGGGCCTTCGAGACGCGCGCCGAGGATCTCTACGGCCGCCGCGGCTGAGGCAGGTTGCAGGGCTGGGCGGCCAGTGCCATTGCGTCACGAACCGGGCGCGATTGTGCCGCATTCCTTTGCCATGCTGCGCGCAACGAGGCAGGATGATCCGGAGCGCGGCGGAGACCGGAGTTTGGGCACAGCAACCGCAGCACAGGTACGGGCAGGGCAACAGCCGGGCGGGCGGGTTGCCCGGCGGCGGGTTTTCTATATCCCCGGCTATGATCCGTTTCCCGCCCGGCGCTACCGCGAGATCTACCGGCGCGAAGCGGCGCTGCAGGCCGGCGTTTCGGGCTTCGATCTGACGCTCGAGGGGCAGGACGGCAGCACCACCTACCCCGGCTGGCGGGTGCGGGCGCGGTTCGGCGACAAGGCGGTGACCAGTGTGCATTCGGTCCTTGTCTGGTCGGACATCGTGCGCCAGTCCATGGCCCGGGGCGTGGCCGGAACCTATGCGCTGATGATGCGGGTGGCCTGGGTCTATATCGCCACCGGGGCGCTGTGGCGGCTGATCCGGCTGCGCCCGACAATCGCGATCGCCGCCTTCTATCCGGTGGCGATGCTGCTGCTTCAGGCAGGGCTCGCGGCATCGCTGGGCTGGGCAGTGGCGCGTGTCGCTGCCGCTGCCGGGCTGCCCGCCGCCGTGGGGCTGGTGGCAGCCGGTGCCGCCGCGCTGGCGGTTCTGCACGGGTTCCGGCGGCTCGACGGGCGGCTTTATGTTCATTACCTGATGCATCAGTTTGCCTTTGTCGCGCAGGGGCGCGGCGCCTACCCGGCCACGGTCGAGGCGCGTCTGGCCGCGTTCCGCGATACGCTGCGCGCCGCGCTCGATGAGGACGG
>SKWP01000140.1 GCA_007128865.1 Paracoccaceae bacterium | reverse complement strand
ACGCCCGCCACAGGTTCCGCCCGGGCGACCAGCCCGGGCCGCGCCCGACCCTTCGGTCACGCCGAAGGCGTGCCTCCGGCACGACGAGGGCGCATTGCAACGCCGCAAATAGCACAACGGTTGGAGGGGCTTGGCAGGCATAAAGTGCCTTGTCCCGGCGTTCCGACGCGCCCTCCCGTCGCCATTGTCGCTCGGACCAATGGCGCTCCAATGGCGACCGGGCGCGGCCCTTATCGCCTCGGTTCGGATGGCGGGACAGGAACAGTTTCCTCGTCAGGAGCTGCCCGGTTTCCCTTTTTCAGCAGCCCGCTCAGCGCCACCGCCCGAAGCCGAAAGCCATGTAATCCCGGCCGAAGGCGGCGCGTGCGGCGCTTTCCAGTTCGTCGTCATGGATCGTGGCAAGCGGCAGCGAAGGTTCCGGCTCCTGCAAGGCTGCGCCCTGGCCCGGCGCAACCCCGACCAGGCGCGCGAGGGTGGCAAGCTGGTCTTCCAGCCTGTCTTCGCGCAGCAGATGGTCAGGCGTGGCAAAATCGGCGACACCGCGAAGCAAGGCAGACTGGGTCGCCCAGGCCGGATCGACACGCAACCCGGTCTTGCCGGCATGGTTGGCCTTCACGAAGCGCAGGAAACCAAGGAAATCGGCGCGGTATTCGGCCGGGCCATAGCCGGATCTTTGTTCTGGCCCCGGCAGTGCCAGACCATGGGCTTCGCGCAGCGCCTGCCGGATACCGGGATAGCCGGCGCCAAGGATGCAGCGGTCAAAGACCGCGTGGGCGCGGGCCAGCGGATGGCGCAGCACCGCAAAACACAGATGCCCCGGCCGGTTCCGTTTCCAGTCGCGCAGGGATTTCTGGGTAAAGCCTGACTGCAGCCCTTCCGGCATACCGTCGAGCGCGGCCAGCCAGCCCGCCACCGAAGCCTCGGGCCCGCCGCGCAGCGGAACAAACAAGAGCGGCACCCGCCGGCCGGCCAGATATCCCGGCACGCCCGGGCCCCGCCGCGGTTCGGCAGTCGGCAGTTTGCCCAGCTCGAACGGGTCGATGCGGGCGAGCGCCTGCTCCATCTCTTCGGGGTTGAGAACCTTTTCGGCCAGCGGTTCGGGGTTCTGACGCTTGAGCGTCCTGTCGGGGGCATCGAGTGTCGGCGGCACCCCGAGAAAGGCGGCGAGCCCGTTCAGCACCGCGATATCGCCGATATCCTCGTAACCGATGCAAAAGGCGGTCTGCCCGGTCGATTGCAGTCCGCGCAGGACATGCGACTGAAAGCTGCGCTGCCTTTCCAGCATTTCGATGAATTCATCGGCGTCGAAGGCAATCCGCGCCCGGCGTCTGTGGGCGGTATCGGTAAGCTTCCACTGGCCGGTCGCACTCGCGATCTTGCGGGAAACGTAGCTTTCCAGCGGGTTTCTGGTCAGCACGATCTTGGCGCAGCGGGGGTCGGGCAACACCCGTTCCAGCACGCGCGGATCATGGTCGTGGAAAAAGCGAAAGCCCGGCAGGCGTGCCTTCTGCCTCATCCGGGCCACAAGCGCCATCGGCTCGGCCGCGCGCCCGGCCATGGTGATGCCCAGCATCTCGGTCCGGCCGGCCTGGCCGATGAAGGCAGGGTTGAACGCCTCACCGAAACAGCGCACGCCTTCCAGCCGGTTGAGCGTCGCCTCCAGATGGTTCGACCCGGTTCGCATTTCGGCAAACAGCACGAACATGTCGAATCGCTGCCCCATGGGTCAGCGCACCAGTCTGGGGCGCGTCGGGGCGGCGGTTTCCGGAAACGGGCCGGGTTCCGCCGGGAAATCGCCGGTCAGGGTCGGTTGCATGCCTTCGTTGCGCAACTTTTGCAGAAATTGTGCAAAGCCGTCGAGCTGGACCATGCGCGGGGCCTCGGTGGGCCTTCTGGGGCGTTGCGGATCGATTTCCTCGAGAATGCCCTGAAGGTTTTCCATCGGGTTTTCCATGAATTCCGCCAGTGTCCAGATCCGGACCCGAGCCTTGGCCCAGGGGCTTCGCAGGATTTCCAGGTGTTCGGTTTCGATCCGTTGCAGGCTTGCCGCGTCGCGCCGCAGTTCGGCAAAATCGCGCCGTGATCGCCACAGCGCAACCGCCCACGCCCCGGAAATCACCGAAATCTGTGCGTTGGCGTCCGTGGCCATCATCCAGGCCGGCGCCTGATTGTCGCGCGGGCCGAACTGAAAGCACTGGCGTTCGCCGCGTGTTGCCCAGATCAGGTTGGTCAGGAAGCGATCGGCGTCGTAATCGCGCAAGGCCGCGCTGTCCGAAAGCGCGCCGTGATAAACCTTGTCGCCGCCGGCGAATTCGACCCGCTGCGGCGCAAAGAGATGGCCATGCACCCGGCTGCCAAGATGGCGCCCGAGCCAGGTCTCGAACCCTTCGAAAAGGGCCGAAAACCCCTCGAACACCGAATAGGGGCCGGCGGTCTTGCCGTTTTCGCGGCCGGGCAGGGGATAGCGGCTTTGGCTGTAAAGGCCGGGGCGGCCGCGTGTGCGCTGTTCGGTGGCGCGGGCGAAAAGCCGGTCGATACGGGCGGGATTGGGCTCGGCCCTCGGCTGCAAGGCCCGTTCCCGCGACAGGAAATGACCATAGAGGCGTTCGGCCTCGGGCCAGATCTTGCGGGCAAGAAAACAGTCCGACCGGCGCAGAAGCTGCAGGTGATCGTCATAGAAGACGTGCGGTTTTCCCTGAAAGTCGAACTTCGACAGGGTCAGCGACCGGCTGTCGATCCGGTCGGAATGCAGCCTCACCAGCGACTGGAAATAGGATTCGTCCGGGATCCAGACATAGCGGAAATAGGCTTCATGGCGGCGCCGGTCAGGATCCTGCAGGATCCGCGTCAGGGTTTCGCGGGTAAGGCACCACCACTGCGAACCCAGATGCGGCACCAGCCTGGGCGGCAAGCGGCGCCGGATGGAAAGCCGGCGCTGCAGGGCAACCGCGAAATCGAACAGCCGCCGCTGCCGGCGCCAGGAAAAGGGGAAATACAGCACGAAACGTTCGTAATCGATCCCGCCGACCGTCCAGGCAACATCGGCCGTGGTCACCGATTCGATGAAATCGGTTCCCGGCCGGTCGGCGAGGTAGGCAGCAAGCTCGTCAGCAGGGCGCAGCGGCAGGCAAGACCCTGACGTTGCCACCACATGGCTTGCCTCGGGAAATTCCTTCAACAAGGTTTCGGCGGCCGATTGCATGGCTGCCACCAGTGACCATGTACCCCATTCGCAGGCATGACGCCGGCAGAACCTGACATTGTCCAGCCCGGTCAGTCGCTTCTGGAGGGCGGCCATGCGGGCCTTCGGAACCCGCCGGTCGACATGAATAACCACCGGAAAACCTGCGCTGGCCCAGTATCGGGCCACCTGTCCGGCGCGGTGAAGCGCCTCGTGCACCAGCATGATGAAGCCCGGCTTCACCGATCCGACCTCAGGCCCAGTTACCCTTGGACATCAGCCCGAGAATCTCGAGCTGACGCCAGTTGATGTATTTCTCCGACCATCTGCACCATAGCTCGGGATCCTCGCGAAGTCGCTCGGCATAGACCTCGTATTCGCGACCGCCGGCATAATGTTCTCGACGGCGAAGTTCCTCTTCGGATTTCTGCGCGAAACTGTGCAGGAACTTGGCGTGAAGAAGGCAACCCGAGGTCTTTTCGCCCCCCCATTCGTCATAGACCCGGTTCAGCCCCCGCGGCAGCAGCATGTGGGTCGAGCTGGCATAGACAAAGCGGCGATCCCAGCGAACCAGCGGGATCTTGTTGAGCGCCGGCGCCCGCCCCGGGTTTTCGGGAAAGAAGACGCGCGCCCTTGGCCCGCCCTGAATCCAAAGGTTTCCGTATTCCCTGTTGCGTTTGAAGACGTAGTTGCCCGAATCGAACCAGCAGGCGATTTCAAGAGGATCCTGCCCTTCGCAATAGGGCTCGGCGTCGATGCGCCCGCGCGGATACATGTCGATCAGCATGGCGCCGAAGGACTTGATCGCCGAGGCATCCAGCCAGTCGGTCAGCGCCCGGATCGGGCGGGTATCGCAGAACGGGTAGACAAGGAATTCGTCCACATCCGCCACCAGGCACCAGTGCCCGTGCCCATGGCGCCGTTGCAGGTGGTTGAGCCAGTCAACCCCGTAGCGGGACCGCTTGTAGCTGGCCGGCGTTGTCCAGACCGATGCGTCGGGCTGGCCGGCCAGATATTCGCGCGAACCGTCGTCGGATGCGTTGTCGACGAACAGGAAATGACGAATGCCCAGTTTCCGGTAGTATTGCAGGAAATAGGGCAGGCGCACGCGTTCGTTGCGCAGGGTGCAGAACAGCAGGACATCGCCGTGGCGAATGGCTGCGGTCCGGTCCTCGACGCGGCGCAACTGCAGGCCCTTGCGCCAGGCGCGCAGCTGCAGCCGTTTTCGCCGCATGCGCAGCCGGTACTGTTTCCACAACTTCATGCGGCCTGTCCCACCCTCATTCCCGATCGGCGGTCGTCAGACATGCGCGAACACGGCAGAGAAATGCGCTTCCCACGTCGGAACATCTGCCGTCGGGGTCTTTTCGAAATCCTTGCGTTCCGCCAGCGCAAGAATGTTCCTGCGCCAAGAATACGGGGCGTCCTGCGTTGCATAAAGGGGGTAATCGCCCAGCACTTCCCTGATCGCCGGCAGGTTGTTGCACAAAACCGGCACCCCGCAGGCTGCCGCCTCGGCCGGTGGCAGGCCGAAACCCTCGGCATGGCTGGGAAACAGCAATCCGCAGGCCCCGGCCAGAAGCCCGCCCAATTCCCGGTCGGAGAGTTCATTTTCCTCGACGATCCGATGACCCCGCAGGGGCGAGCCATCCAGCCGCCCGAACAGGGCGTCGCTGCGCCACCCGCGCGCCCCGGCAAGCACCAGCGTCGGGATGGGGCCGGCGCCGTTCTCGCGTGCCATGGCTTCCCACAGATCGACAAGAAAACCGATGTTCTTGCGCGGCTCGATGGTGCCGACACACAGGAAATACGGCTGCGAAGCGATCAGCGTGGCAAGCCGTTCGGGCAGGTCGCGCAGGGTGCCGGCCGGCCTTGGCACGCCCAGATGCGCGACGATGCCGGGCGGTATCCGCCCGGCCTGTGCAAGATGCGGCTCTCCCGCCATACGCGCGGCGGCCGTGGTCCAGATCACCAGATCGGCGTGACGGGCCAGCTGTGCAACCATGGCTGCAAAGCGCGCGGGCATGCCGGTGGCGGCGAATTCGGGATGGTCGAGCGGGATGGTATCGTGCAGCATCACCGCAATGCGGCTGCCCGGCATGTGCCGCAGGGCGCGCAGCGTATCCTGCGACAGGTTCGCGTGACCGACATTCAGGTAGGTAACGCCCCCCGGCAGGTGCCGGCGCAGCAGCGTTGCCAGCGCCCCCGGCCGGCCGGACAGGGTTGTGCCCAGCGCGAGCCGCCTGAGATCCGACATCGCGCGCCGGCGGGCCATGGGCTGGCGCAGGTGCAGCCGCGAAAGCGTGTCTGCCGGCCCCCACGGCACATGCCCGTCGCACCGGGCCAGCAGGCCGGCAATGCCATCCCGGTCCAGCAGCGCATGGCCGGGCGCAGCCCGCACCAGCCCGAATGCGAGTTCGCTGCCGGCAAGCATGCGATCGGCATAGGCCCGTTCGACGCGGTCGATCCCGGTCATCGGGCCGCGACCGATGCGGCTGATCAACCGTGTAAGGTCGATCAGGCGGGTTGTGTGAGCTTGTTGCATCGGAAGGTACAGCGCGCCGCGGCGTTGCGCGGCCCCTATTCCGCGGCGATCCGGACCCCTTGCGTGATCTGGGAAAGGAAATCCATGAGTTCGTCGCGCAGATCGTCGCGTTGCAGGGCAAAGGCGATGGTTGCCTTCAGGAAACCGCCCTTTGAGCCACAGTCGAACCGCTCGCCGTCGAACAGATACCCGTAAACATTGCCCGAAACGCGGATTTCCTCGGCAATCGCGTCGGTGAGCTGAATTTCGCCGCCCGCACCTGTTTTCATGGTGCCGAGATTGGAAAGAATCTGCGGCGTCAGGATATAGCGGCCGATCACCGCATAGCGCGAAGGTGCCTGATCTGCGCCCGGCTTTTCGACCATGCCGCGGGTCCGCAGCAGCCGTCCCTTTTCGGCCCCGACATCGAGTACGCCATAGGCCGAAATCCTGTCGGCGGGCACCTCCATGGCGGCAACCATGTTGCCACCGGTTTCCGCATGGGCCTCGACCATCTGCTGCAGGCAGGGCACTTCGGCAGCGATGACGTCGTCGGGCAGGATCACCGCAAAGGGTTCGTCCCCGATCAGCCGGCGCGCACACCAGACCGCATGACCGAGCCCGAGCGCCTGATGCTGGCGGATGTAGGCAATCGCACCGCTGGGCATGGTCGTGTTCTTCAGCGTTTCGAGCAATTCTGTCTTGCCGGCCTCGGCAAGGCTGGTCTCCAGCCACGGGGCTGCATCGAAATAGTCCTCGAGCGCGCTCTTGCCGCGGGCGGTGACAAAGATGAACTCGGTGATTCCGGCAGCGCGGGCCTCGTCGATGGCATACTGGATCAGCGGCCGGTCGACGAGAGTCAGGATCTCCTTCGGGATCGACTTCGTCGCCGGCAGAAACCGTGTGCCCAGTCCTGCTACCGGAAAGACTGCCTTCGTCACCTTGCGTGTCATCATACCCTCCGACTCGAATGCTTTTGTTTCTAAAGTCACCTTATGGCAGCAATCTGGCCAAACGCCGTCAGACTGTAGATCAATTCTTTCTCAACGTCTGGATTTGAGCGGAAAGGCGCCGGATTGGGCAACAATCACGCCAGCAGGCTGTCAACAGGCCGGGTCAGGGCGATGCGTGCGACCTCGCGGCGCAGCCGCGTGGCAATGCCCGGCCGGATGGGTGCCGGCCGGTCACGCAGGCTGCGGCCGAACAGGCCGCCGGATTGTTCCCAGTACCCGTCAGGATGGTAGCGGACCCGGTGCCGGAACGGTGTCGGGCTCAGGCGCAGCACCGTCACGATGGCACCGTCGGCGGCCAGCGTGCCGGCATGGCGGCGCAGGCCCCAGCCCTGCCAGAACCACCCGGCCAGGCAGCGCCCCGGTCGCGGGCCGGTGTCCGGCAGCGGATGAAAGGGTTCGGTCGGCGGGGCGATGGGGCGCATCTTGCGAAGGGGGCGGCGGGCGCCGTCGTCAAATCCGTCCTCAAGCGTTGCCATGAGGCGCGAAACGTCGCGCGGTTCGATCCCCCCGCTGACCATGTGCCGCAGCAGCCGGCGGCGCTGTTCGATGCGAAACGCATTGATCCGCGGCCCGTGCGCCGCCAGCGGGGCGTGTTTGCGCAGGAATGCCGACAGGCTTGCGCCGATTTCGAATAGCGACAGCGGCACCCGGTCGTCCCGCCGGTGCGGCCCGGCCAGAAAGCCGTGATGCACCTGCGCCAGCGGCACGACTGCGGTAATCTGACCTTCGGCGGCCTGGCGCATGTTGAGATCGGTCTCGTCCATGTAGAACCGGAAGGACGGGTCGAAACCGCCCAGTTCCGCCAGCACCTCGCGGCGAAAGGCCATGTTGGTGCCTTCGGTTCGCACCGCCGCACCCGGAGAGGATTCGTGCAGGGTGATGGCCTGTTCCTCTACCTCGAGCGGATGACGCCAGCCCAGTACATCGGTCCATCCGGCCTGCCACTGGAAGGTCAGGCCGTTGCGCCCGAGCACGAAACCGGTGGCTGCGGTCACGCGGGGATCGGAGAAAGGCGCCACCAGGCGCGAAAGCCAGGTCGGTTCGGGCACCGCATCGTCGTCGATAAAGGCCACGATCTCGCCGGCGGCCATGGCGATGCCCAGATTGCGTGCCGTCGAGATGTTTGCTTCTTCCAGTTGCACGGTCTTGATCAGCCGGGTCAGCCCCATGTCGGCCACCGCCCACAATCCGGCAGCATCGGCAACCACGATCACCTCGAATTCAGGGTGGTCAAGCTGCCGTACGGCAGTCAGGCAGCGGCGCAGGGCGGCAGGCCGGCCGCGGCTTGCGATCACGAGGCTGGTGGGGAACACTCCGCCCTGCACTACTCTGGCGTCCTCCGTGGGCCGGCCCTGGGCGGCGCATTACAGCGGTTGGGGTATCACGCCCGGCACATGGGCCAGAAAGAACGGGTTGCGGTATCCGGGCTTGCCATAGGTCAGAGGGCCCAGATCGTCCAGCCGCAGGACGGTTCCGCCGGCCGCGCGCAGCACGGCATCGCCCGCCGCGGTGTCCCATTCCATGGTCGGACCCAGCCGCGGATAGAGATCGGCCTCGCCCGAGGCCAGCAGGCAGAATTTCAGCGACGATCCGGCGCTGCGGCTGTCGCGCACCTCGTAGCGCGCGATATAGGCATCGGTCTCGGGGGTGCGATGCGATTTCGAGGCAACCACGACAAGCCCGTCATCTTGGGGCGCCCGCACCCGCAGCACCCGCACCGCGGCCGGATCGGGGACCGGGCCGAAGGGTGCGGCCTCTTCGACGGCACCGCCGCCGGGAAGGGTGCGGAACAACCGGCGGCGGGCCGGCGCATAGACCACCCCGTGCACCGGAATGCCATCGCGGACGAGGGCGATATTGACGGTGAAATCACCGCGCCGCCGGATGAATTCCTTGGTGCCGTCAAGCGGATCGACAATCAGGAACTCTGTTGCCGATTGCCCGTGGCTTGCCGCCTGCTCTTCGGTCACCAGCGCGATATCGGGGAAGGTTGCGCGCAAACCCTCGGAAATGAGCGCGTCTGCGGCCTCGTCGGCTTCGGTTACCGGGCTTGCGTCGGCCTTCTGATGCACCGCCAGATCGGCCCGACCGTAGATTTCCATGATCGCATCGCCAGCCCGCAAGGCCAGCATGCGGATGGTATCGGTCAGCTTCTGTTCGTTCATCACGTCTTCCCCGCGGTGCTGCCTGCGTTGTGCCGCATTCCGGTGGCAACGCATGCGCGTTGCGCGGTCTGCCGGCACTCCTTATCATCTGCAAGGATCGCCACGGCAAGCCGTACCCGCCACCGTGCCGCGAGTCCAACCGGGAGCCCTGATCGGACATGATTCTCCAGCGCCGGCCCCGATCGACTGCAGCCACCGCCTTCGGGCTGGCAGAGGTCATCTACCATTCCGCAGTCCGCAGTATCCGCAAGACCCATGGCAATGCCTTTGCGGCGCTGTTTCTGAACATGGCGCAGACCCTGCTTCTGGTGCTGGTGTTCTATGCGGTGTTCGGCCTGTTCGGCATCCGGGGTTCTGCGATCCGGGGCGATTTCATGCTTTACATCATGACCGGGGTTTTCCTGTTCATGTGCCACATCAAGGCGATTTCGGCGGTTCTCGGGGCCGAAGGGCCGGCTTCGCCGATCATGAAACATGCCCCCATGAACACGCTTGTCGCGGTGCTGTCCGAGGCGCTGGGCGCGCTCTACATTCAGGTGCTGTCGCTGTTTGTGGTGCTGTTTGTCTATCATGTGGGCGTAACCCGCATCGAGGTGCATGACCCCGCCGGGGCGATGTCGATGGTGCTGCTGGCCTGGTTTTCCGGTGTCGGGATCGGAATGGTGTTTCTGGCGCTGAAGCCGTGGCTTCCGGGCTTTGTCCAGATTTCCTCGCAAATCTACATGCGCGCCAACATGCTGGCTTCGGGCAAGATGTTCGTGGCCAACATGATGCCCGGATTCCTGCTGGTGTATTTCACCTGGAACCCGCTGTTTCATGCCATCGATCAGGCCCGCGGCTATACCTTCATCAATTATGTGCCGATGCACAGCTCGGCGGCCTATCCGTTCTGGGTGGCGGTGGCGGGGCTGGTGATCGGGCTGATGGGCGAATTCTATACCCGGCAGCGCGCCTCGGTCAGCTGGCTGGCCGGGCGCTGAGCCGGCTGTCGCTTGCAGGCAAGGTTCGCGCGGTCTATCAGGCCGGCGCCCCCTGAAGGAAAGGCCGCCACCGATGATTCCGCGCTATTCCCGCCCCGAGATGGTTGCCATCTGGTCGCCCGAAACGAAGTTCCGCATCTGGTACGAGATCGAGGCGCATGCCTGCGATGCGCAGGCCGCGCTGGGCGTGATCCCCCAGGCGGCTGCCGAGGCTGTCTGGCGGGCACGGGATGCAGAATTCGATGTGGCCCGGATCGACGAGATAGAGGCCGTGACGCGGCATGATGTGATCGCCTTCCTGACCCATCTGGCCGAAATCGTGGGATCGGAGGAAGCGCGCTTTGTCCACCAGGGCATGACATCGTCGGATGTGCTGGATACCACCTTCAACATCCAGCTTGTGCGCGCCACCGATATCCTGCTGGCCGACATCGATGCGCTGCTGGCGGCACTGAAGCGGCGCGCGTTCGAGCACCGGCACACGATAAGGATCGGCCGCAGCCACGGCATCCATGCCGAGCCCGTCACCATGGGGCTGACATTTGCGCGCTTTCACGCCGAAATGGCGCGCAACCGCGACCGGCTGCTGCGTGCCCGCGACGAGGTGGCAACCGGCGCCATTTCCGGCGCGGTCGGCACCTTCGCCAACATCGACCCCGCGGTCGAGGCCCATGTCTGCGAAAAGCTCGGCCTGCGCCCCGAGCCGATCAGCACCCAGATCATCCCCCGCGACCGGCATGCGATGTTCTTTGCCACGCTGGCGGTGATTGCCAGCTCGATCGAGAACATCGCCGTCGAAATCCGGCACATGCAGCGCACCGAGGTTCTGGAGGCCGAGGAATTCTTTTCCAAGGGCCAGAAGGGGTCAAGCGCGATGCCCCACAAGCGCAACCCGGTCCTGACCGAAAACCTCACCGGTCTTGCCCGGCTGGTGCGCGGCATGGCCATACCGGCGCTGGAAAACGTGGCACTCTGGCACGAGCGCGACATCTCGCATTCCTCGGTAGAGCGGATGATCGGCCCCGACGCGACCGTAACGCTGGATTTTGCCCTGGCCCGGCTGACCGGGGTGATCGAGAAACTGGTGATCTATCCCGAAAACATGAAGGCTAACCTGGACCGACATCGCGGGCTGATCCATTCCCAGCGGGTCATGCTGGCACTGACCCAGAAGGGGGTCAGCCGCGAGGATGCCTATGCCATGGTCCAGCGCAACGCCATGAAGGTCTGGGAGGAAGGGCGCGACTTCGAGACCGAACTGCTGGCCGACCCGGAGGTGCGCGCGGCAATGACGGCCGGGGAACTGGGCGCGCTGTTCGATCTGGGCTTTCACACCCGTTATGTCGACACCATCTTCGAGCGCGTTTTCGGGCCGGAATGACCCGTCCGATCCGCAACTGCCGCCCAAATCACTGGCAGCAGCAAGGCAAGGATGGCCGATGGTGGCGCAAAACCCTTGCCAAACGGGTTTCGGGCCTATTTCATCGGTACTGCTAACAGCGGGAGGTTTCCGATGAAGATCAGAACGACCGTCGTGGCTCTGGCGCTTGTGGTGGCGCCAACGCTCGCCCTTGCGATGGGCGATTGCGGCAGCAAGGCGACATCCACCTCGGCGGCTAGCTGCGCCGAAGGCACCATGTGGGATGCCCGCGCGCAAGCCTGCGTCCCAACGGTCACCGGCTGACCATATCTGACAATGGGTCGGGGCCGCGCCGCGCCGTGGCCCCGACCTGCCGATCTGCTTGCGGCTATTGCAGCAGCCGCCGCGCGATCACCTGAGCCTGTATCTCGGCCGCGCCCTCAAAGATGTTCAGGATGCGCGCATCGCACAGGATGCGGCTGATCGGGTATTCCAGCGCAAAACCGTTTCCGCCGTGAATCTGCAGCCCGTTGTCGGCCGCCGCCCAGGCCACGCGGGCACCCAGCAGCTTGGCCATTCCCGCCTCGAGGTCGCAACGGCGGCCGGCATCCTTTTCGCGGGCGCTGTAATAGGTCAGCTGCCGGGCAACCATGATTTCCACCGCCATCATCGCCAGCTTTCCGGCCACCCGCGGAAAGGCGATCAGCGGTTTGCCGAACTGCCGGCGGTCCTGCGCGTACTGCAGCGCAACCTCGAGCGCATTCTGCGCCACGCCGATTGCCCGTGCCGCGGTCTGGATGCGCGCGGATTCGAAGGTCTGCATCAGTTGCTTGAAACCCTGCCCCGGTTCACCGCCAAGCAGGTTTTCGCCCCGGATGCGGAAACCGTCGAAGCCCAGCTCGTATTCCTTCATGCCGCGATAGCCCAGCACCTCGATCTCGCCGCCGGTGATGCCGGGGTCGGGAAAGGGGGCTTCGTCGCTGCCCGGGGTCTTTTCGGCCAGAAACATGCTGAGGCCGCGCCAGTCGCTGCTGTCGGGGTCGGTGCGGGCCAGAAGCGTCATCACATTGGCGCGCGCGGCATGGGTGATCCAGGTCTTGTTGCCGGTTACCAGCCAGTCCTCGCCATCGCGCACCGCGCGGGTTCGCAGCGCGCCAAGGTCCGATCCGGTGTTGGGTTCGGTGAATACCGCCGTGGGCAGGATCTCGCCCGACGCGATCCGCGGCAGCCAGTGCGAGCGCTGTTCGTCGGTGCCGCCGCACAGGATCAGCTCGGCGGCGATTTCCGAACGCGTGCCCAGACTGCCGACACCGATATAGCCGCGGCTCAACTCTTCGGAAACCACCACCATGGATGCCTTGGAAAGCCCCAAACCGCCCAGGTTTTCCGGGATTGTCAGGCCGAACACGCCCATTTCGGCCAGCTCGTCGATGATCTGCATCGGAATCAGCTGGTCCTTGAGGTGCCATTCATGGGCATGCGGCACCACGCGGTCATCCGAATAGCGGCGGAACTGGTCGCGGATCATCTCCAGCTCTTCGTCCAGTCCACAGGCCCCGAAGGTTGCGCGGCCCTGGTTTTCCTGCATCAGGGCCACCAGCCTTTCGCGCGCTGCGGCAGAGTTGCCGCGGGCGATCAGCATCGACGCTTCGGGCGCGGTGGTCAGGGCGCCGGCATCGATGCCGATGTCGGCCGGCCGCACGATTTCGCCCTGGCTCATCGGGATGCCGCCGACAATCTGTGCGAGGTATTCGCCAAAGGCAATCTGGTGCAGCAGTTGCTCGATCTCGCCAAAGCGACCCTCGGCCTGCAAGCGTTCGGCCCAGCCCTGCATCTGCCGCAGCGCCTCGACATAGGTTGCCAGCCACGCCAGCCCGTGTGCCGCGGTCTGCGCGTCGTCCAGCGCTGCCGGATCGATCCTGCCATCGCTGACCACGGCCGCGCGAAGCCGGGCGACGGCAGACGCAAGCAGAGCGTCGGCCTGCGCTGTTGCGGCGCCGGTAAGGTCGTTCAGGCCGGGCAACAGGACAGTGTCACTGGGCGGGTTCCGGTCGCAGCCGTCATGAGGCATGGTGTTCTCCCTTGCGTATT
>SKWP01000005.1 GCA_007128865.1 Paracoccaceae bacterium | reverse complement strand
TGGGCCACGATCGAAAAGTTGCGGATGCGCGAAAGCTCGGTCATGGCCGGCATATGCTGGGCTTTGCGGGGCGGGTCAATGGCCCGCGAAGACGCCGGGCAAGGCGAACGGCCTATTCGCGCAGGATGAACACGAACGCGGCCGAAGTATCGCCATGGCGCACCCCCAGTTCCCAACGGCCCACGGCATTGAACTGGCCTGACGCAAGAAACAGGCCTTCGTCAAGGCGCGCTGCATCCGGCATGATACCCGCGCCGCCGGTCCCGACCGGCCGCAGCACCAGCCGGGGCGGGGTTTCTGCGGTTTCGGTCGATTCTACCAGCGCTTCGAAGGCAAACCCGCCATCGACCGACAGGCGCACGGCAATCCCGTTCTCGGGTGCAAAGGCAACGGGCACCCGCGGTGACAGCATCGGCAGCGGGTCGCGCACGAAGAATGTCACGCTGGCCAGGAGCCCGACAAAGCCGAGCACCAGCACCAGCATGCCGACTGCGATCAGGCGAGGGGCCAGGGCTGCCTCCGTCGGGGCTCGGTACGGTTTTCGGCCCCGGCGCGGCGGCCGGGGCCCTTGTCAGGCGCGCGGCCCGGTCTCAGGCCGCGCTGGCGAGGTTGCGCAACACATAGTGCAGCACGCCGCCGTTTTCGACATATTCCTTCTCGACCGCGGTATCGATGCGGCAGCGCAGGGTGATCTCGCGCTTGCTGCCATCGCCATAGGTGATGGTGCAGGGCACCTCGGAAAGCGGCTTGAGGTCACCTTCCAGACCGGTGATGTCAAAGGTCTCGTCGCCCTTCAGGCCAAGCGACTTGCGGGTGTCGCCGCCGGTGAACTCGAACGGCACCACGCCCATTCCGACCAGGTTCGAACGGTGGATGCGTTCGAAGGATTCCACGATCACCGCCTTGATGCCCAGCAGCGCGGTGCCCTTGGCCGCCCAGTCGCGGCTGGAACCGGCGCCGTACTCCTTGCCGCCGATCACCACCAGCGGCACGCCCGCGTCCTGCCAGGCCATCGCGGCCTCGAAGATCGAGGTCTGCTGCCCGTCGGGGCCGGCGGTATAGCCACCCTCGACACCTTGCAGCATCTCGTTGCGGATGCGGATGTTGGCGAAGGTGCCGCGCATCATCACCTCGTGGTTGCCACGCCGCGACCCGTAGGAGTTGAATTCGCGCGGGGCGACCTGGCGCTCGACCAGATAGCGCCCGGCAGGCGTGGTTTCCTTGAAGCTGCCGGCGGGGCTGATGTGGTCGGTGGTGACCATGTCGCCCAGCATGGCCAGCACGCGTGCACCGCGGATGTCCGAGATCGTGCCGGGTTCGTGGCCCATGCCGCGGAAATAGGGCGGGTTCTGCACATAGGTCGAGGCCGTGGGCCAGTCATAGGTCTGGCTGTCGGTTGTCTTGACCGCCTGCCATTTCTCGTCACCCTTGAACACATCCGCGTATTTCTTCAGGAACGCCTCGCGGGTGACGGTCTTTTCGACCAGTTCCGCGACTTCCTTCGAGCTTGGCCAGATGTCCTTGAGATAGACCGGGTTGCCGTCCCTGTCGGTGCCCAGCGGCTCGGTCGTCAGGTCGATGTTCATGTCGCCGGCGATGGCATAGGCGACGACAAGCGGCGGGCTGGCCAGATAGTTGGCGCGCACATCGGCGTGCACCCGGCCTTCGAAGTTGCGGTTGCCCGACAGCACCGAAACGGCCACCAGATCGTTCTTGTGGATGGATTCCGATATCTCGGGCTTCAGCGGGCCGGAGTTGCCGATGCAGGTGGTGCAGCCGTAACCGACCAGGTTAAAGCCCAGCGCGTCGAGATCTTCCTGCAGCCCGGCGGCCTCAAGGTATTCCGAAACCACCTGCGAGCCCGGCGCCAGCGAGGTCTTGACCCATGGCTTGGCCTTGAGCCCCAGCGCCCGCGCCTTGCGGGCCACGAGGCCGGCGCCGATCATCACATAGGGGTTCGAGGTGTTGGTGCAGGAGGTGATCGCCGCGATAACAACCGAGCCGTCGCGCAGGGTGTAATCCTGACCTTCGACGGGGGCGGTCTTGCGCGGGTCTGCAGCCGCATCGGGGCCGGGCACCGGGCCTTCGCCCGCCATCTCGCGCGCTGCCAGCGTGGCATCGACGCCCCGGTAGTCGCACACCACGTTGTAGAAACCGCGGGCCGACTGCGTCAGCGGCGTGTGATCCTGCGGGCGTTTCGGCCCGGAGACGGCCGGCACCACCTCGCCCATGTCAAGCTCCAGCGTGTCGGTATAGACCGGGTCGTAATCCGGCCCGCGCCACAACCCGTTGGCCTTTGCATAGGCTTCGACCAGCGCGATGCGATCCTCGTCGCGGCCGGTCTGGCGCAGGTAGCGCAGGGTTTCGTCGTCGATCGGGAAGAAGCCACAGGTGGCGCCGTATTCCGGCGCCATGTTGGCGATGGTCGCCCGGTCGGCCAGCGGCAGGCGGTCAAGCCCGTCGCCGTAGAATTCCACGAACTTTCCGACCACACCCTTGGCGCGCAGCATCTGCACGACCTTGAGCACCAGGTCGGTGGCGGTGGTGCCCTCGACCATGGCGCCGGTAAGCCTGAAGCCCACGACTTCGGGGATCAGCATCGAAACCGGCTGGCCCAGCATCGCCGCCTCGGCCTCGATGCCGCCCACGCCCCAGCCCAGCACCGCAAGCCCGTTGACCATGGTGGTGTGGCTGTCGGTGCCCACCAGCGTGTCAGGGTATGCCACCGTCTCGCCCGACTGGTCGGTATCGGTCCAGACCGTCTGCGACAGGTATTCGAGGTTGACCTGATGGCAGATGCCGGTTCCCGGCGGCACCACGCGGAAATTGTCGAACGCCTTCTGCCCCCATTTCAGGAAGGTGTAGCGTTCCATGTTGCGCTCGTACTCGCGGTCGACGTTGAGCTGAAAGGCGCGCGGGTTGCCGAACTCGTCGATCATCACCGAATGGTCGATGACCAGATCGACCGGGCTGAGCGGGTTGATCTGCTTCGCGTCGCCGCCCAGCGCCACGATCGCATCCCGCATCGCGGCAAGGTCGACCACCGCGGGAACGCCGGTAAAGTCCTGCAACAGCACCCGGGCGGGGCGATAGGCGATCTCGCGCGGGTTGCGGCCGCCCTTTTCGGCCCATTCCGAAAAGGCGCGGATGTCGTCCACGGTGACGGTCTTGCCGTCCTCGAATCGCAGCATGTTTTCCAGCACGACCTTCAGCGCGGCCGGCAGTCTGGCAAAACGCCCGAGTCCTGCCTCCTCGGCGGCGGAGATCGAGTAATAGGCTACGCTGGCGCCCCCGGCGCTGAGCGTGCGGCGCGTCCTGGACGTGTCATTTCCGACGGTAATTGGCATGGAACTGGCCTCCCAAAGGCTTGCGGGGCTTGCTGTGGCCTGCTCATGCCCGATCGGCCAGCACCGATCAAGGGGGTGCGGCAATTTTTGTGCACCACGGTATACTAAGTCTGGCCGTGCCCGGTCGGCCAGCCGCCGACTCGCTAAACCTTGATTGGCAAGGCCATGGCGGCAGGGCTAAAGCATGGGGCGATCCGGGCAGGCTGTCAGCCCGGCATTTTCGTGCAGAACGCCCGCCACCGTTCCGGGGAGCCTTCATGTCGAGACTATCCCTGCTTGCCGCGACATTCGTTCTGGCATGCGCAACGCAAGCATGGGCCGGCGACGGCGACG
>SKWP01000055.1 GCA_007128865.1 Paracoccaceae bacterium | reverse complement strand
ACGGTGCAAGGCCGGTTTCGCGCCTGGCCCTGGACGCTGAACAATGCCGGAAACGGCAGCTACCATCCCGACAAGGACACAGCCCTTGCCGCACTGGATCAGATGCTCGCATCGGGCATTCGCAATGTCGATATCGGCTGCATGCAGATCAACTGGCGCTGGCATTCCGGCGCCTTCGGCGACGCCGCTTCGATGATGGACCCGGTCGAGAACACCCGATATGCCGCCCGGTTCCTGCGCGCGCTGCACGACCGGCACGGCGACTGGACACAGGCTGTCGAGCACTATCATTCAAGCGATCCGGAACGCGGCAGATCCTATGCGCAGCGGGTTGACCGGCATCTGCCCGAAGACCCGACGGATGCCGGCGACAACCGCCTTGCGCAAGCCGCGCCGGTTCATGCCGCGCGCGGTCTGGTTGCGGGCGGCGGGCGCGGCAGCCTGCTGGCGCCGGCAGCGGGTGCGCTGGTGACGATCGAGGCGCAGCTGCATGCCGGTTTCAGGTATCGCTGAACAGCGCCCGCAGCGTGCAGGCCTGCGCCGAACGCAGGGCGGGTATTTCCGGCAGAGAATTCAGCGCTGTCCCCAAAAAAACCGTCATTCCGGTTAAACTCAGGTTAATCATCCTGTGGCAGCGGTCGCCGTGTTTGTTCCGCTTCCGTCCACATGGCCTGCAAGACCCGGCCACCCCTGTAAAGAGGACCCCTTCGCATGTTCAGAATTCTCAAGGCCCTGTCCGCCGCGCTGCCGCTTGTGCTTGCAGCCGGGTTTGTCACCGCCGACACGCTGGCAAAGCCCGAAGGCGCGGTCATCCTGACGATCAGCGGCGCCATCGCCCATGAAAACGCCGACGGCGCGGCGGTGTTCGACCTTGAAATGCTCGAAGCGCTCGATCAGCGCAACACCGTGACCGAAACGCCCTGGTACGATGGCCCGCAGGAATTCACCGGCCCCACCCTTGCCACGCTGCTCGCACTCGTCGGTGCCGAAGGAAGCACCTTGCGCGTTGTCGCCCTGAATGACTACGCTGCCGAAATGCCGGTGTCCGATACCACGGACGCGCCGGTCATTCTTGCCACCCGCCATCAGGGCAATCTGATGTCGGTACGGGACAAGGGGCCGCTTTTCGTCATCTATCCGTTCAGTGAAATGCCGCGGCTGAACAACGAGATGTATTTCTCGCGGTCGGTCTGGCAGGTCAAGGCGATCGAGGTTCTTCCTTGACACGAAGGCGGGCGAGACAGGGTGCCCTGTGGCGCCGCAACCGGATCGGGGTGCTTGTCCTCAGTCTGGTTGCGGCGGTTGCCATGCTGGGCGCCTCGTTCCAGTTCGTCCGCCTGCTCGATGTCGAACGCGACATGGATGCGATCATCCGAGAAGACGCGATCTGGGCCATCTTTCAGACCGACCGTCACATGCGCGAGTTCGAGATGCTGGCGCGGCTGGTGTCGGAGACCGGGCGCACCGAGTACCACGACGATCTGGTTCGTCACTACGATATCCTTTACAGCCGCGTTTCCTTGCTGGAACGCGGTGCCTTCCACCTCGATCTGAGCGGCGAGGGTGACCTTACCAGCCGGGTGCGGACACTGACATCGCATGTGGTCGGTCTGGCCGACAGGGTCGATGCGCTGGATCCGGCAGCGCCGGCCTATCTGGACGAAGTGCGGGCGATTTCGGCCGAAATATCGACCCTTCCGGCCCTGACCAATCGCATGTTGCTGGATGCCAACGCCGGCATGAACACACGCCGCGTCGAGGACCGCGACCTGCGCGCCGGTGTGCAGGAACAGCTTGCCCGGATGATGATAACGCTGGTTGTGGCGTTCATCGGCATTTTCGTGTTGCTGATGCTGCAGCTGCGCCAGCTCGGGCGGGCAGGCCAGCGGATGGCCCTGCTGCAGGAACGCAGCCGCCGCAAGGCGGTGCGTGCGCAGGCCGCGAGTCAGGCAAAATCGGCGTTTCTGGCTACCATGAGCCATGAAATGCGCACCCCGCTGAACGGCATCATCGGCTCGGCGGAACTGCTTTCGATGGAGGAGGTGAAGCCGGCCCATCTGCGCAGGCTCGATGTCATCCGCGCCTCGGCAATGCTGTTGCGCGACGTGATCGACGGCATTCTTGATTTCTCGAGGCTCGAAAAGGGCCAGGCCGAAATTCGCCCGCAGCCGGTCGATCTGGCGCATCTGGGCGAATCCCTGCGCCTTGCCTTCGCCGGGCAGGCGCTCGACACGGGCCTTGGTCTGACCATCGACATGCCTGAGGCCGTTGTCATGACCGATCCGGCCGCATTGCGGCAGGTGATCGTCAAGCTGCTGGGAAATGCGCTGAAATTCACGCCAGAGGGATGCGTGCGGGTTACCGGGGCGCTGCCTGACGGGGGGCGTTTGCGGGTCGAGGTTGCGGACGACGGCATCGGCATACCCGAAGCCGCCCTGCCGCAGCTGTTTCGGGAATTCAACCAGCTTGACCGGTCCTATGCGCGCAAATACGGGGGCAGCGGGCTCGGGCTGGCCACCTGCAAACGGCTTGTCGAGGCGCTGGGCGGCAGCATCGGGGTCAGCAGCACCGAAGGCAAGGGCAGCCTGTTCTGGTTCGAGGTGCCGGCCGAGCCCGCGACACTGCCCGGCGATATCCCGGCAGTGGCCGCGCCGTCGCCATCGTCGGCGGCACCGATGCATATCCTGATTGCCGAGGACAACGAAATCAATCTCGACGTGATCACGGGCCATCTGACGCGGCTGGGCCATCGCTGCTCGGTCGCCCGCAACGGCCGGGCAGCTGTCGATTTTCTGGCCTCGGAAATGCCCGACATGATCCTGATGGACATGCAGATGCCGGTGATGGACGGGGTCGAGGCCACGCGGATCATCCGGGCACAGGGCCATCACCTGCCCATTGTCGCGGTGACGGCCAATGCCTCGGAGCGTGACCGCATGATGTGTCTGGGTGCGGGCATGAACGATTTTCTGTCCAAACCTGTCACGCAGGACGCATTGCGCCGGGTGCTGGCCGAATTCGGCCCGGCGGCGCGGCCCGATGCATTCGCGGACGATGCCGGCACCGCAGAAACCCCGCAGGATGCCTGCGGCGGCCTGAGCAGCCAGATCCGGGATCTTCTGGGCGCCCTTGGCCCCGAGATGGTCGTTTCGCTGGTCGAGCGCTTCGAGCCCGAGATCGACGCGCTGGAAAGCAGTCTTTCGGCCACACTCGCCGGGGGTGATGCTGCGGCACAGGATGGACTGCTTCACACGTTCAAGGGGGCGGCCCTGACCCTGGGCCTGACATCCTGCGGAAATCTGGCCCAGCAATACCGTTCGGGCCTGCCGATCGACAAGCAGAAGGTCGAAATCCTGATAGCGCAGGCCCGTGACGATCTGTATGAGTGTCGTCAGAGTTTGAAGGCAATTGAACACGGATGACGCATCCCGTCGAAAGGTCCTGGCAAGGCTTTCTTGTATCGAGCATGCAGTCGTTGGCGAATGCCGATGACACCTCCGATGCGCTGAGGCGGTTTCTGGGCGAAATCTGCCGCCATCTGTCGGCCAGTCACTGCGCCATCGTAACCGGCACCGACCACGGCCTGATCGTGCTCGAGGAAAGCCCGTCGGAACGCTCGATCGACCTTGATGGCATCGATTCCGATGGCATCTGGACCGGCGGCGACCCTGTGCAGGACGCGGT
>SKWP01000476.1 GCA_007128865.1 Paracoccaceae bacterium | reverse complement strand
GGTTCGGGCGTTACGACGCGCCCTCCCAGGGGCGGGCGCGGCCCTCATCGCTCCGGTTCGGATGGCGGGACCGGAACAGTTTCCTCGCCGGGAACTGCCCGGTTTCCTTTTTCAGCAACCTGCTAGGGGTGGCGGCCTGGCGGAAGCTGCCCGATGACGGCCCCGAGCCCTTTGCAGTCGGTCGGCCCCTGCCTTCATGCCCGCAATCAAGGCGCGCAGCCCCGCCGGGCGGCGCCCGACAGCCGCTGTCACAACGCAGATGTGCCTCGGGCACGACGGGCGGGCGCTTCCCGTGCTGGCGCACGGGCGGAATAGGGTCGTTGGTGGACCGAACCGATCAAACGGATCCGGTACCATGCCTGTGGCACACAGCGCGAACCGGAAACCACTGTCAGGCACCGAACGCTGGCGCGCCCCGCGCCGGCCCGTGCTAGTCTGGTGACATGGCAGGGCAAAAGGCACGCAAACGCAAGGGCACCATCGCCGCCGGCATCGCCGGACGGCTGCGCATGCTGCGGCGATGGGCCTTGCGCGGGCTGGCCGGCGGGTTTCTGGCCATCCTGCTGGCGGTGCTGCTGTTTGCCTTCGTGAACCCGCCCTGGGGGTTTTACATGATCGGCGAATACCGCCGCATCGGCAGCATCGAACGGCAGTGGGTGCCGATGGAGAGCATAAACCCGCACATGGCCCGCGCAGCGGTTGCGGCAGAGGATGCGAATTTCTGCCTGCACTGGGGGTTCGACATGAACGAGATCCGCCGCGCGCTGGAACAGGACGCACGCCGCGGTGCCTCGACCATCAGCCAGCAGACGGTCAAGAACGTGTTCCTGTGGCACGGGCGCAGCTGGATCCGCAAGGCGCTTGAGGCCGGCATGACACCGATGGTCGAAGCCGCCTGGTCGAAACGCCGCATTCTTGAGGTTTATCTGAACGTGGCCGAGTTCGGCGAAGGCATCTTCGGGGTCGAAGCCGCCGCCCGCCACCACTTCGACGTTCCGGCCTCCGCGCTCAGCCTGCGCCAGTCCGCGCGGCTGGCCGCCATCCTGCCCGATCCCAGAAACCGCAATCCCAACCGGCTGTCGCCCGCCCTGCAACGCCGCGCCGCCATGATCGAGGACGGCGCCCAGACGATCCGCCGTGACGGCCGTTCGGCCTGCTTCGAGGATTGAACTTGCCGCCTTGCCGCGGGTAGGTAGGAATGCGCCCCAACCCAGGATACCCGCAGTGCCAGCCGCAACCCGTCTCTATCATGTTCCCCTGTCGCCGTTCTGCCGCAAGGTGCGCCTGACGCTCGCCGAAAAGCGCATCGAGGTGGAGCTGATCGAGGAACGCTACTGGGAAAAGGGCCAGAGCTTCCTGTTGCGCAACCCGGCCGGAAAGATCCCGGTGATGAAGCACGATGGCCGCACCCTGTCGGAAAGCCAGGCGATCTGCGAATATCTCGACGAGGTGCAGCCAAACCCGCCGCTGATGCCCAAACCCGCGTTCGACCGTTATGAAACCCGCCGCCTGTGCGCCTGGTTCGACGACAAGTTCCACCACGAGGTGACGTCGAAACTGCTTTACGAGCGGGTCAACAAGAAGCTCACCGGCGAAGGCTACCCGGATTCGCGCAACGTCAAGTCCGGCGCCCAGAAGATCAAGTACCACCTGGATTACATGACATGGCTACTGGATCAGCGCCGCTGGCTGGCCGGGGATGCGATGACACTGGCCGATTTCGCCGCCGCGGCGCATTTGTCGAGCCTCGACTACATCTCGGATGTGGACTGGACCCGCTGGCCCACGGTCAAGGACTGGTATGCCAAGATCAAGTCGCGCCCGGCGTTCCGCCCGCTGCTGGCCGATCAGGTGCCCGGCTTCCCGCCGCCGCCGCATTACCCCGATCTCGATTTCTGAGCGATGGGCGCGGGCGACGACCCCGCGGCGCTGAAGGCCCGCATCCGCGAACGGGCGCTGGCCGAAGGCTTTGCGGCGATGGGTGTGTGCCGGCCCGACGCGATACCGCAGGCACCGGACCGGCTGGCCGAGTTCCTGGCGCATGGGCGGCACGGACAGATGGCCTGGATGGCCGAACGGGTGCACTGGCGCGCAGACCCGGCGGCGCTGTGGCCGGCGGCGCGCAGCGTGCTGATGCTGGCCGAAGCCTACACACCGCAGGATGATCCGCTCGCATCGCTGGAACGCCGCGACCGCGCGACGATATCGGTCTATGCCCGCGGGCGCGATTACCACGACGTGGCCAAGAAACGCGCCAAGCGGCTGGGGCGCTGGCTGGTCGGGGCGCATGGCTGCGAGATCAAGGTGTTTGTCGACACCGCACCGGTGATGGAAAAGCCGCTGGCACAGGCGGCGGGGCTGGGCTGGCAGGGCAAGCACACCAATCTGCTGGGCCGCGATCTGGGCAACTGGGTGTTTCTGGCGGCGATCTTCACCACGCTGCCGCTGCCGCCCGATGCACCCGAGACCGAGCATTGCGGCAGCTGTACCGCCTGTCTCGACATCTGCCCGACCGGTGCCTTTCCGGCGCCGTTCAAGCTCGATGCCCGGCGCTGCATTTCCTATCTGACGATCGAGCACAAGGGCCCGGTGGACCCGGCGCTGCGGCCTCTGCTGGGCAACCGCATCTATGGCTGCGACGACTGCCTTGCCGTCTGCCCCTGGAACAAGTTCGCCGTTACCGGCTCCGAAGCCCGCTATGCCGCCCGGCCCGATCTGGTTGCGCCGCCGCTGGCCGAGCTTGCCGGCCTCGATGACGCCGCCTTTCGGGAACGCTTCTCAGGCTCGCCCATCAAGCGTATCGGGCGCGACCGGTTTCTGCGCAACGTGCTGTATGCGATCGGCAATTCCGGCGATCCGGGGATGCGCAGCCTGGCGTTGCGGCATCTGGACGACCCGGACCCGGCGGTGGCCGACGCGGCCCGCTGGGCGGCTGACCGGCTGGAACAATCTGCGGTCTGACCTCAGGGAGCTTGGACTTGCGCGGGCTTTGACGCTAACTGGTCCCTGAAACAGAGCCGCTTTCGGGATCCTGCCGCCGTGACCACCGAAAAGACAGCCAATCCGCGCCGCACCACACTGACGCTGCGCGACGTGTCCGAAGCCTCGGGCGTCAGCGAAATGACGGTAAGTCGCGTGCTGCGAAACCGGGGGGACGTGTCGCAAGCAACCCGTCAGCGGGTGCTGGAGGCCGCGCGCGCGCTGGGCTATGTGCCCAACAAGATCGCCGGAGCCCTTGCCAGCCAGCGCGTGAACCTGGTTGCGGTGATCATCCCGTCGCTGTCGAACATGGTGTTCCCCGAGGTGCTGAGCGGCATTTCGGAAACGCTCGAATCGACCGGCCTGCAGCCGGTGGTGGGCGTTACCAACTATTCGACGGAGCGCGAGGAAAGCGTCCTTTACGAAATGCTGTCGTGGCGGCCCTCGGGGGTGATTCTGGCCGGGCTCGAACACAGCGACGCGGCAAGGGCGATGCTGCTGGCGGCCGGAATACCGGTGGTCGAGATCATGGATGTGGACGGCGAGGCGGTTGATTCCGTCGTCGGCATCTCGCACCGAAGGGCCGGGCGCGAGATGGCGCAGGCGATCATCGCCGCCGGTTATCGCCGGATCGGTTTTCTCGGCTCCAAGATGCCCGACGACCATCGCGCGCGCAAACGCCTCGAAGGCTTTACCGAGGCCCTCGC
>SKWP01000146.1 GCA_007128865.1 Paracoccaceae bacterium | reverse complement strand
CCTTGATCGAAAGGCCCAGGCGCCGGGTCTTGGGGTCGACATTGGTGACACGGGCATCGACCTTGTCGCCGACCTGGAAGCGCTCGGGCCGCTGTTCGGAGCGGTCGCGCGACAGGTCCGAACGGCGGATGAACGACTTGGCGCCGTTGTATTCCACCTCGATGCCGCCATCCTCGATCGCGGTGACCGCCACGGTGACCACCGAGCCGCGCTTGACCCCGTCGGTGGCATCCGAGAAGCTGTCGTTCTGCAGCGCCTTGACCGAGAGCGAGATGCGCTCCTTCTCGACATCGACCTCGCTGACCAGCGCCTGAACCACGTCGCCCTTGCGATAGTCCTGGATGGCATCCTCTCCGCGCTGGTCCCAGCTCAGGTCGGACAGGTGCACCATTCCGTCGATATCGCCTTCCAGGCCAACGAACAGACCGAATTCGGTGATGTTCTTGACCTCGCCCTCGATGCGGGTTCCGGCCGGGTGGGTTTCGGCGAACACTTCCCAGGGGTTGCGCATGCACTGCTTGAGCCCGAGGCTGACGCGGCGCTTGGCCTGATCGATTTCCAGCACCATGACCTCGACCTCCTGAGAGGTGGAGACAATCTTGCCGGGGTGCACGTTCTTCTTGGTCCAGCTCATTTCCGAGACATGCACCAGACCCTCGACACCGGCCTCCAGTTCGACGAAGGCGCCGTAGTCGGTGATGTTGGTCACCCGGCCCTTGTGCACCGAGCCGATGTCATAGTTCGACGCCACCGAATCCCACGGGTCGGCCTGCAGCTGCTTGATGCCGAGGCTGATGCGGTGGGTTTCCTTGTTGACCTTGATGACCTGCACCTTGAGCGTCTCGCCGATCGACAGGATCTCGGACGGGTGGTTGACCCGCCGCCAGGCCATGTCGGTGACGTGCAGCAGCCCGTCCACCCCGCCCAGATCGACGAAGGCGCCGTATTCGGTGATGTTCTTGACCACACCGTCGACAACGTCGCCCTCGGACAGCTTGGCGATGACCTCGGCGCGCTGCTCGGCGCGGGATTCCTCGAGGATGGCGCGGCGCGACACGACGATATTGCCGCGGCGGCGATCCATCTTGAGAATCTGGAACGGCTGTTTCAGGCCCATCAGCGGGCCGGCATCGCGCACCGGGCGCACATCGACCTGAGAGCCGGGCAGGAACGCCACCGCACCGCCCAGATCGACGGTAAAGCCGCCCTTGACGCGGCCGAAGATTGCACCCTCGACGCGCGCCTCGTCGGCAAACGCCTTTTCCAGCCGGTCCCAGGCGGCCTCGCGGCGGGCCTTGTCGCGGCTGATGACGGCCTCGCCGCGGGCATTCTCGACCCGGTCGAGGTAGACCTCGACCTCGTCGCCCACCGATACGTCGGGTGCCTCGCCGGGGTTGGCGAATTCCTTCAGTTCGACGCGGCCTTCCATCTTGTAGCCGACATCGATGATGGCCTGGCCCGCCTCGATGGCGATGACCCGGCCCCTGACCACGCTGCCTTCCTGCGGCGTGTCAATCTCGAGGCTTTCATTGAGCAGTGCCTCGAATTCTTCCATGGTTGTCTTGGCGCACATACAGTCCGTTTTCCTTTGCAAGTCGTTTTGGCTGGCCAGGCGGTTGGCTCCGCCGGTCTCGTCCATCTGGCGTCGGTTCGGGAAAGTTCGCGAACGTGATCGGAAAACAAACAAGACAAGGCCGGGTATCAGCCCCGACCCTGCCCGATCCTCTGTTCTGTGGCGCGAACCGCCTTATCGACTGCTGCGTCTATAGTGAGTTCCGTCGTGTCGAGCAAGACCGCATCGGCAGCCGCGCGCAGCGGTGCCGCCGCGCGTTCGGCATCGCGGGCGTCGCGGGCGCGCAGGTCGGCCAGCACCGCAGCCTCGGTCAGCGCCGGATCGGCGGTGCGCAATTCCAGCCAGCGGCGGCGGGCGCGCACCGCGTCCGAGGCGGTGACGAACAGCTTCACCTCGGCCTCGGGGCAGATCACCGTACCGATGTCGCGCCCGTCCAGCACCGCGCCGCCCTCGCGCCGGGCAAAGGCGCGCTGAAAATCAACCAGCGCGGCACGCACCGCGGCCATCGCCGCCACACGGCTGGCGGCCTGACCGGCCTCGGCGCTGCGCAGATCCGGGCGCTGCAGATCCTCGGCGCGCAGGAAACGGGCGGCCCCGACCGGGTCTGCGCCACCGGCAACCAGTGCCCCGACGGCACGGTAAAGCAGCCCGGTGTCGAGATAGGCAAGGCCGAAACGCTGCGCCACGGCCCTGCCGATTGTGCCCTTGCCGGCCGCCGCCGGGCCGTCGATGGCCACCGTAAAGCGCATCAATCCGCCGCTGCGTGCCGGATATCGGCGCCCAGCCCGGCCATCAGCGCCTCGAAGACCGGAAAGGAGGTTGCAATGGGGCTGCCATCGTCAACCGTAACCGGCGCGCGGGCGGCCAGACCCAAGCAGAGAAAGCTCATGGCAATGCGGTGATCGAGCCGGCTTTCGGCCGTCGCGCCGCCGGGCACGCCCCCTGCCCCGCAGCCGTGCACCGTCAGACTGTCCTCGGTTTCCTCGATGCGTACGCCGCAGGCTTCAAGCCCGCGCGCCATGGCGTCGATGCGATCGGATTCCTTGACCCGCAATTCCCTGACCCCGCGCATCACCGTGACGCCCTCGGCCGTTGCGGCGACCACTGACAGGATCGGGAACTCGTCGATCATGCTGGCGGCGCGTTCCGGCGGCACCTCGACCCCGCGCAGGGTGCCGGTGTGGCGCACCCGCAGGTCGGCCACCGGCTCTCCGCCCTCGTCGCGCGGGTTCTCGAAGGCGATGTCGGCGCCCATGTCCAGCAGCGTGCGATAGAGCCCGTCGCGGGTCGGGTTGCGGCTGACGCCGGGCACCCGGATATCCGAGCCCGGAACCATGAGCGCCGCACAGACCGGAAACGCCGCCGAGGACGGATCGCGCGGCACCGCGACCGACTGCGGCACAAGCTCGGGCTGGCCGGACAGGATGATGGCCCGGCCTTCCGGCGCATCCTCGAACCCCAGATGCGCACCAAAGCCCCGCAGCATGCGCTCGGTATGGTCGCGCGTGGCCTCGGCCTCGATCACCACGGTTTCGCCGGGGGCATTGAGCCCCGCCAGCAGCACCGCCGATTTCACCTGCGCCGACGGCACCGGCAGCGCATAGCGCACCGGCACCGGGTTTGCCGCGCCGACCAGCGTCATCGGCAGGCGCCCGCCGGAACGGCCCACCGCGCGGGTGCCGAACAGCGCCAGCGGCGCGGTGATGCGCCCCATCGGACGGCTGCACAGGCTCGCATCCCCGGTAAAGGTGGCGGTGATCGGCGTTGTGGCCATCGCCCCCATGATCAGGCGCACGCCGGTGCCCGAATTGCCGCAGTCGATCACCCGGTCGGGTTCGGCAAACCCGCCCACCCCGACCCCGCGCACCGTCCAGGCACCGGGGCCATGGCGGATAACCTCGGCCCCGAAGGCGCGCATGGCCGATGCGGTGTCAAGCACGTCCTGGCCTTCGAGCAGGCCCGAGATGCGGGTTTCTCCGACCGTGAGCGCACCGAGAATCAGCGAACGGTGCGAAACCGACTTGTCTCCGGGAACCTCGGCAATCCCCGAAAGGGGCGGCGAGAGGCTGGCAATCATCGGCACGGGCTGGCCATGGGCAGACATCGCGGGGCTCCTCGCTGGCTGG
>SKWP01000481.1 GCA_007128865.1 Paracoccaceae bacterium | reverse complement strand
CGGCAGCCCGCTTCTGACCGCCCAGCTGATCGCCTTTTTCGGGCCGGCGGCGATGTTCTGGCTGATTGCGCTGGCCCATGCATGGCTCTGCGCCTTCGGGCTCATGCGGATGCGCGCCCGGCCATCGCCGGGGCGGCGCACGCGGTATCAGTACGTTCCCAGAACCTCGTTCCTGATCGGCCGGCTGTTGCGCCGAAACCGCAACGAATGAACCGGCAACATTGCCTGCAGGCCGGGATTCTGCGACAACCCGCGCGGGTCTGCCGGCAGACCGGAAGAATGGGAGACGACCGCCCGTGAACATGCGCGACACGGTGATCAAGCCGCTGCACCGCGAAGGCTACCGTTTTGTGGCCATCTTTGCCGCCGTAACGCTGCTGCTGTTCTGGCTGCATCCGGTTGCCGGCTGGATCGGCACCGCGCTGACGGTCTGGTGCTATTACTTCTTCCGCGATCCCGAGCGGTTCACGCCGCTGCGCGAAGGCCTCGTGATCAGCCCCGCCGACGGCATCGTGTCGCAGCTGCAACAGGCGGTCCCGCCGGGGGAGCTGGGGTTGGGGCCCGAACCGCTGACGCGAATCTCGATCTTCATGAACGTCTTCAACTGCCATGTGAACCGCGCGCCGGTAACCGGCCGGGTTACCTGCGTGGCCTACCGGCCCGGGCGGTTCCTGAACGCCTCGCTCGACAAGGCCAGCGTCGACAACGAACGCAACGGGCTCGCGATCGAAATGGCCGACGGCCGGTTGCTGGGTGTGGTCCAGATTGCCGGGCTGGTGGCGCGCCGGATCGTCTGCGATGCCGTCACCGGCCAGCAGCTGCGCGCCGGCGAACGCTTTGGCCTGATCCGCTTCGGCTCGCGGCTTGACGTCTATCTGCCGCCGGGCACGGCACCGCTGGTTGCCATCGGCCAGACGGCCGTCGCCGGCGAGACGGTTCTGGCCGATCTGACTTCGGACGAACCGCCACGGCAGGCCGAGGCGCGCTGAGATGCCGGTCCGCCGCCCGCTGATCAGGCCGCGCCGGTCCCTGCCGTTCCTGCATCTGATGCCGAATCTGGTGACGATCATCGGGCTTTCGGCCGGGCTCACCTCGATCCGCTATGCGATTGCGGAACGGTTCGACATCGCCGCGGCGCTGATCCTGTTCGCGGCGCTGATCGACGGGCTCGACGGGCTGCTGGCCCGGCGGCTCAATGCGGCGAGCGGTTTCGGCGCCGAGCTTGATTCGCTGTCCGATTTCGTCAGCTTCGGGGTGGCGCCTGCGGTGCTGGTCTATCTGATGGCGCTGCAGGGGCTGGCCGGGCTGGGCTGGGTTTTCGTGCTGGTCTTCGCGATATGCTGCTGCCTGCGGCTGGCGCGCTTCAACATCAATCGCGACGTGCCGCCGCCGCCGGGAACGCGGGCGCATTTCACCGGCGTACCGGCGCCTGCGGGTGCCGGGCTGGCATTGCTGCCGGTGTTTCTGGGGCTTGAGGGGCTTGTCGCCCCGGCGGCCTACCCGCTGCCGGTGGCGCTGTATATCGGCATCGTCGGCGCGCTGATGATCAGCCGCCTGCCGACGCCGTCGCCCAAGGGCTTGCGCATTTCGCGCGACCGTGTCGGTATCGTGCTGGTCGGCGCCGCAATCGTGGTGGGGCTCATGTTCACCCGGTTCTGGCTTTTGATGATTCTCGGTGTTGTGGCTTACTGGGCTGTGCTGATCCGTGCGGCGGCGATCGACCGCCGGCGGCGGACCCATGCAGGGGAAGGGAACGGCTGAATGGATATCGGTGCTGTGGGAACCTCGTATCGCCGCTGGGCGCCGGTCTATGACCGGACCTTCGGGCGCATCACGAATGTCGGGCGGCGCCGAGCGGTGGAGTATCTGAACGCGCGCAGCGGCACATTGCTCGAGGTCGGGGTCGGCACCGGCCTTTCGCTGCGCGACTACCGCCCGCATCTGTCGGTGACGGGCATCGATTATTCTGACGAGATGCTTGAAAAGGCCAGGGAAAAGGTCCGCACCGAGGGCCTGCAGCATGTCGCCGAACTGCGTCAGATGGATGCACGCGAGCTCGACTTTCCCGACGAAAGCTTCGACACCGTGGTTGCGATGTATCTGGTTTCGGTGGTGCCCGACCCCGAACGTGTGGTGGCCGAGATGGCGCGGGTCTGCAAACCGGGGGGCGAGGTGCTGATCATCAATCACTTTGCCCGCGAACGGGGGTTTCTGGCGATGCTCGAAAGGGTTTTCGCACCCTTTGCCAACACGCTCGGCTGGCATTCGGATTTCCGCATCGACCGGGTCCTGGGCTGCGACCTGCTGACCGAGGCGGAGCGTCGCACCCTGCCGCCGCTGGGGATGTTCACCTTCCTGCGGCTGCGACGGACCTGACGCTGTCGACGCTGCGGCGCTGGACCTTGGGGCGCCGACGGCCTACCATCTGACCCGACCAGCAGGCCGAGCCGATGCCCGAAGCAGCAGATCAGCCAGACACCGGCGCCGCCCCGGCCTACCGGGTGCTGGCGCGCAAGTACCGTCCCGAGACCTTTGCCGATCTGATCGGGCAGGAGGCGATGGTGCGGACCCTGCGCAATGCGTTTCTGGCCGACCGCATCCACCATGCGTTTGTCCTCACCGGCATTCGCGGCACCGGCAAGACGACGACCGCGCGGATCGTCGCCAAGGGGCTCAACTGCATCGGCACCGATGGCAGCGGCGGGCCCACGACCGACCCTTGCGGGGTCTGCGAACACTGCCGCGCCATCGCCGAGGGCCGCCATGTCGATGTTCTGGAAATGGACGCCGCCAGCCGCACCGGCGTGGATGACATCCGCGACATCATCGATTCGGTCGCTTATCGGGCGGCGAGCGCGCGCTTCAAGGTCTACATCATCGACGAAGTCCACATGCTTTCGCGCAACGCCTTCAATGCGTTGCTGAAAACACTCGAAGAACCGCCCGCGCATGTGAAGTTCATCTTTGCAACCACCGAAATCCGCAAGGTGCCGGTCACCGTGCTGTCGCGCTGCCAGCGGTTCGACCTGCGCCGGATCGAGCCCGAGGTGATGCTGTCCCATCTGGCGCGCATCGCCGGGGCCGAGGGCGCGCAGGTCACCGACGAGGCGCTGGCGCTGATCACCCGGGCGGCCGAAGGCTCGGTGCGGGATGCGCTGAGCCTGCTCGATCAGGCCATCAGCCACGGTGCGGGCGAAACCGGTGCCGATCAGGTCCGGGCGATGATGGGGCTGGCCGACCGCGGGCGGGTGCTGGACCTGTTTGACCGCATCATGGCCGGCGATCCGGCCGGGGCGCTGCGCGAGCTGGCCGCGCAATACGCCGACGGCGCCGACCCTGCCGCGGTGCTGCGCGATCTGGCCGAGATTGCCCATTGGATCAGCGTTGCCAAGGTCACGCCCGAGGCCGCCGAAGACCCGACGGTTTCGCCTGACGAACGGCAGCGCGGGCAGGCCATGGCCGAACGGCTGCCCATGCGGGTGCTGGCGCGGGCGTGGCAGATGCTGCTGCGGTCGATCGAAGAGGTCGCACAGGCCCCGAACGCGATGATGGCCGCCGAAATGGCGGTGATCCGCCTGACCCATGTCGCCGATCTGCCCTCGCCCGAGGAACTGGTAAGGCGGCTTGGCGAACCCGGCGAAGGCGGGCCGGGGCCGGGTGGGCGCTCGGGCGGCGGGCCCGGCCCTGCGGGCGGCACCGGCGCTG
>SKWP01000413.1 GCA_007128865.1 Paracoccaceae bacterium | reverse complement strand
GTCAAGCTGGTGGCATCCTCGGGCGTGGGCACCATTGCCGCCGGCGTGGCCAAGGCCAAGGCCGACGTGATCCTGATTTCGGGCCACAACGGCGGTACCGGCGCATCGCCCGGCACCTCGATCAAATATGTCGGGCTGCCCTGGGAAATGGGCCTGACCGAGGCCCATCAGGTGCTGGCCATGAACCGGCTGCGCGAACGGGTCACACTGCGCACCGACGGCGGGCTGCGCACCGGGCGCGACATCGTCATGGCGGCGATGATGGGGGCCGAGGAATACGGCATCGGCACTGCCGCGCTGATCGCCATGGGCTGCATCATGGTGCGCCAGTGCCAGTCCAACACCTGCCCCGTCGGCGTCTGCACCCAAAAGGAAGAATTGCGCGCCAAATTCACCGGCACTGCCGACAAGGTGGTGAACCTGATCACCTTCTACGCCCAGGAGGTGCGCGAGATTCTGGCCGAGATCGGCGCGCGATCGCTCGACGAGGTGATCGGCCGTGCCGATCTTCTGACCCAGGTCAGCCGCGGCGCGGCGCATCTCGACGATCTCGATCTCAACCCGCTCTTGATCACCGTCGATGGCGCACAGAACATCCGCTATGATCGGTCCAAGCCGCGCCAGTCGGTGCCCGACACGCTGGATGCCGAAATCATCCGCGATGCCGCGCGGTTCTTCGAGGATGGCGAGAAGATGCAGCTGTCCTATGCGGTCCGGAACACCCACCGCACCGTCGGCACGCGCGCTTCCAGCCAGATCGTGCAGCGTTTCGGCAGCAACAGCGGCCTCCAGCCCGACCACCTGACCGTCAAGCTGGCCGGTTCGGCCGGCCAGTCGCTGGGCGCCTTTCTTGCCCCGGGCATCAAGCTGGAGGTATTCGGCGACGCCAACGACTATGTGGGCAAGGGCCTGTCCGGCGGGCTGGTGGTGGTGCGTCCGCGCATGTCGTCGCCGCTGGTCGCGCATGAAAACACCATCATCGGCAACACCGTGCTTTACGGCGCAACATCGGGCCATCTGTTCGCGGCCGGCCGCGCCGGGGAACGGTTTGCGGTGCGCAACTCCGGCGCCAGCGTGGTGGTCGAGGGCTGCGGCTCCAACGGCTGCGAATACATGACCGGTGGCGTTGCGGTGATCCTCGGCAGTATCGGCGCCAATTTCGGCGCCGGCATGACCGGGGGAATGGCCTATGTCTACGACCCCGACGGCGAGGCCGGCGCGCTGATGAACATGGAAACCCTGGTCACCTGCCCGGTCACCGTGCCGCATTGGGAGGCCCAGCTGCGCGGGCTGATCGAACGCCACCAGGCCGAGACCGGCAGCGTCCGGGCCGCCGAGATTCTGGCGCACTGGGACCGCGAGCTGCCGCATTTCATCCAGGTATGCGCAAGGGAAATGCTGCCGCATCTGAGCCACCCGCTGACCATCGACGCGGCGGCGGTTCCGGCCGAATAACGGCACGACCGGCCAGGCCGGGCTGCCGGACAGGACACCGGGCGCGCAGGCGCGGCGAGGGACGCCGGCGCTTGCGCCCCCGACGCCAAACGGGGACAAGGCCGGCATGAGGATTGCGCGCCTGTTGCCCCACCGCAGGGGTCGCTGAACCATGGCCTTGACGGCCATGCTGCTGCTTGCGGCGCTGCTGCTCGATGCCTGGGCCGGCGAACCGCGCTGGCTGTGGTCGCGGCTGCCGCATCCGGCGGTCGTGATGGGCCGTGCGGTGGCCGCGCTGGACCGGGGGCTGAACCGTGGCCGGGCGCGGCGTGCGCGCGGTTTGCTGGCGCTGCTGCTGCTGGCAGGCGGGGCCGGCGCGCTGGGCCTGGGCCTGGCCGCGCTGCCTTTCGGCTGGGTTGCCGAGCTGCTGCTGGCCGCCATCCTGCTGGCCCAGCGCAGCCTTGCCGAACATGTGCAGGCGGTTGCAGCGGCCTTGCGCGTATCGGTCGCGGAAGGCCGGGGGGCGGTGGCAATGATCGTCGGGCGCGACACGGCCGCCATGGACGAGGCCGATGTTGCCCGCGCGGCGATCGAAAGCGCGGCCGAAAACCTTTCCGACGGCGTTGTGGCGCCGGCATTCTGGTTTCTGGTGGCGGGCCTGCCCGGCATCCTGATCTACAAGGCGGTCAACACCGCCGACAGCATGATCGGCTACCGCACACCGCGCCACGAGGCCTTTGGCTGGGCGGCGGCGCGGCTGGACGATCTGCTCAATCTGGTTCCGGCACGGCTGACGGCGCTGATGCTGGCAGCCCTTGGCGGCCAGATCCCCGCCTGGCGGGACATTGCCGCCGACGCGCGGCGCCACCGTTCCCCGAACGCCGGCTGGCCCGAGGCCGCGATGGCGCGCGCGCTCGGGGTCGCGGTGTCCGGACCGCGCAGCTACCACGGGCAGATAAGGGAGTTTCCTTTCGTCAACCCCGATGGGCGCCGCGACGCTGGCGCCGGCGATGTCGTCGCGGCGGTGGGCCTGCTGTGGCGGGCATGGCGGCTCATGGCCGGCATGGTGGCCCTGATTGCAGCCGCGGCCCTGGCATTGGGGTGACCGGACAAGGGGCGCGGCACCGGGACAGGGACCGAAGCGGGGGGCTGTCTGCCCCCCGACGCCCCTGCGGGGCGTTCCCCCCGAGGATATTTTTCCAAGGATGAAGCACAGGCGCGCATGCCCGCCAGGTCTTGCGATGCTGCCCGATATTCGGGCGTATCGCCTGTTTTCCGTGCGCCTGATGCGTCGGGGCGGGGATGAGGGGAGCGGGCGCCACAGGCGCCATTGTATCGCCGCCACCGGGCGGATTGTTTGGTGACAGGAGGCGTTCGGGCATGGACATGGGATTTGGCGGCATTGCCGGTCTGCAACGCAGCAGGGGCGCGGCACGGGTGGTTCTGGGCGCGGCCGGCGGCGGCCGAACGCGCCTGACCGATCTGGAACAGCGCGGTTCGGCGCGTGCCTTCGTGCTTGATGGACCGGCCGGGCCCGAAATCGTGTTCCTGAACACCTCGGGCGGGCTGACCGGCGGCGACCGTCTGCGGCTCGGGGTTTCGGTCGCTGCGGGGTGCATGGCCACGGCAACCACCCAGACCGCCGAGCGCGGTTATCGCAGCCCGTCCGGGCGCGCGCGCGTTTCGGTCCGGCACCGTGTCGGCGCCGGCGGGCGGCTTGACTGGCTGCCGCAGGAAACCATCCTGTTTGACGGCGCGGCGCTGGACCGGCAGACCGTGGTGGCGCTCGAGGGCGATGCCAGCTGCCTGGTGCTGGAGGCCGTGGTGCTGGGCCGCGCGGCGATGGGCGAAAGCTTGCGCGCGGTCTCGCTGCGCGACGTCCGCACCATCCGCCGTGACGGCAAGCTGGTGCATCAGGATGCGCTGGGGCTTGATGACGATGTGCCGGCAGCGGGCCCGGCGGTACTGCAGGATGCGCGCGCCCTTGCGAGCCTGGTGCTGGCGGGACCGGGCGCCGAGGATGCTGCGGGCCCTGCCCGTTCGGTGCTGGATGAACCCGGCGTTCGGGGCGGTGTTTCGGCCTTTGACGGACGGCTTTCGATCCGGCTGCTGGCCGGGGACGGCTGGCCGCTGCGACGGCAGATCCTGCGGCTGCTGGCGGTCCTGCGGACCGGGCCGATGCCGCGCGTCTGGCAGAGCTGAGGGAGACAGGGACAGTGAACCTTACCCCGCGTGAAAAGGACAAGCTGCTGATCAGCCTTGCGGCGATGGTGGCCAGAAACCGGCTGGCGCGCGGCGTCAGGCTGAACCATCCCGAGGCGGTGGCGCTGATCACCGATCATGTGCTGGAAGGCGCGCGGGATGGCCGCAGCGTGGCCGAGCTCATGGCCGCGGGCGGCAAGGTCATCTCGGCCGGGCAATGCATGGAGGGCGTCGCCGAGATGATCGATACGGTTCAGGTCGAGGCAACCTTTCCCGACGGCACCAAGCTTGTCACCGTCCATCATCCGATCCGTTGAAAGGTTGTTCCGATGCACCTGCCCGTGATGCTTGTCCCGATCCTGCTGCTGACCTCGGCCGCTGCAATGGCCCATCCGCACGGCCACGCGGCCGGCGATGGCCTTGTGTCCGGTCTGGTGCATCCGCTGCTTGGACCCGATCACCTTCTGGCAATGGTGGCGGTCGGGCTTTGGGCAGCGGCCATCGGCGGGCGGGCGCTGTGGACGCTTCCGGCAGCATTCCTTGCGGCGATGACGGTTTCCGGATTGCTGGGTGCGGGCGGCCCCGAGGTTGCCCTTGTCGAACATGTGATCATCGCCTCGGTCATCGTTGCGGGTGCCGCGGTGGCGCTGGCCCTGAAGCTTCCACCGGCGGCTGCGGTGACGCTGGTTGCCGTCTTCGGGGCCGCGCATGGCTGGGCGCACGGGGTCGAGGGCCCGGGCGGGGCGGCCTATGCCGCGGGTTTCGTTCTGGCCACGGGCGCGCTTCATGCGGCCGGTATCGCGCTCGGCCGGCTCTGGCCACAGGCGCTGCGGGGTGCCGGGGCTGCGGTGGCGCTGGGCGGTGGCGCATTGGCGCTGATGTAAGGAAGGGCTGCGGCGATGATTCCCGGTGAAATCCTCTGCCCGGATGGCGAGATCGAGCTCAATGCCGGCAGGCCCGTTACTGTGCTGGAGGTGGCCAATACCGGCGACCGGCCGGTGCAGGTCGGTTCGCACTATCATTTCGCGGAAACCAACCCGGGCCTGTCCTTTGACCGCGAGGCGGCGCGGGGGCAGCGGCTGGACATTCCGGCCGGAACCGCGGTGCGCTTCGAGCCCGGGCAGACCCGCGCGGTGCGGCTGGTGCCGTTGGCCGGAAATCGTTGCATCTATGGCTTCAACAAGGCGGTCATGGGCCCCATCTGACAGGAAGGGGAAACAATCATGGGGAGGTTCCAATGAACAGATTCGCCAATCCGGTTGCCTGGTGGTGCGATGCGATGTGCCTTTGGGTTCGCCTTGCCCAGGCCAATGCCGAGGCCGGGCTGAAGGTGTGGCGTGCCATGGGTGTCGTGCCGCCCGGGCCGGTGGACAGTGACGTGGCGGCCGTGGTCGAGGCGGCCTCGCGCCCGGCGCCGGCGGCGGGCCGGGCCACCGCAAGGGCCGCGGGCAGCAGGTCTGTCAGGCCGGCCCCGGCCGACGCCGCCTGAACCCGGAAGCCCGGCCGATGCCCGCCCGTATTTCGCGCAGCGCCTATGCCGACATGTATGGCCCCACCACCGGTGACCGGGTGCGGCTGGGCGATACCGCGCTGATCATCGAGGTCGAACGGGATTTGACCGTCTATGGAGAGGAGGTCAAGTTCGGCGGCGGCAAGGTGATCCGCGACGGGATGGGCCAAAGCCAGCTGACCCGTGCCGAAGGCGCCATGGACACGGTCATCACCAATGCGCTGATCGTGGACTGGACCGGCATCTACAAGGCCGATGTCGGCCTTCGGGACGGGCGGATTGCAGGGATCGGCAAGGCCGGGAACCCAGATACCCAGCCGGCGGTCGATGTCGTCATCGGCCCCGGCACCGAAATCATCGCCGGCGAGGGCAGGATCCTGACCGCCGGCGGCTTCGATTCCCATATCCATTTCATCTGCCCGCAACAGGTTGACGATGCCCTGCATTCGGGGCTGACCACCATGCTGGGCGGCGGCACCGGCCCGGCCCATGGCACGCTTGCCACGACCTGCACCCCCGGCCCCTGGCACATCGGGCGGATGCTGCAGGCCGCCGATGCGCTGCCGATGAACCTTGCCTTTGCCGGCAAGGGCAACGCGAGCCTGCCTGCGGCACTGCACGAGCAGGTTCTGGCCGGGGCTTGTGCGCTCAAGCTGCACGAGGATTGGGGCACCACCCCGGCGGCGATCGACTGCTGCCTTACGGTGGCGGACGAAACCGATATCCAGGTGATGATCCATACCGATACGCTGAATGAATCGGGCTTTGTCGAGAACACGCTGAAGGCCATCGGCGGGCGCACCATCCATGCCTTTCACACCGAAGGGGCCGGGGGCGGCCATGCGCCGGACATCATGAAGGTTGTCGGCAGCAGCAATATCCTGCCGTCATCCACCAACCCGACCATGCCCTATACCGTGAACACGATCGAGGAACATCTCGACATGCTCATGGTCTGCCACCACCTGGACCGCAAGGTGCCGGAGGATGTGGCCTTTGCCGAATCCCGGATCAGGCGCGAGACCATAGCCGCCGAGGACATACTGCATGACATGGGCGCGTTTTCGGTCATGGCATCCGACAGCCAGGCCATGGGCCGGGTAGGCGAGGTCATCATCCGCACCTGGCAGACCGCACACAAGATGAAACTGCAACGCGGGCGGCTGGCCGAGGAAACCGGCGACAACGACAATTTCCGCGTGCGGCGCTATATTGCCAAATACACCATCAACCCGGCCATCGTGCACGGGGTTTCGGCCCATATCGGCAGTATCGAGGTCGGCAAGCGCGCCGATCTGGTGCTGTGGTCGCCTGCCTTCTTCGGTGCCAAGCCCGAGATGGTGCTGCTGGGCGGGTCGGTCGTGGTGGCGCAGATGGGCGACCCGAATGCATCCATCCCGACGCCGCAGCCGGTACACAGCCGCCCCATGTTCGCAGCCCTCGGCCGTGCGCTCGAACATTCCGCCGTCACCTTCGTCAGCCAGGCCGCCCAGGCCGACGGGATCGGGGCGCGGCTGGGGCTCGCCAGGCAAACACGGGCGGTGGAAGGATGCAGGCAGTTGCGAAAATCCGACATGCGGCTGAACGACGCCACCCCGGACATCACCGTGGACCCGGAAACCTATGAGGTTCGCGCCAACGGCGTCCTGCTGAGCTGCGAGCCGGCGCGTGAACTTCCCCTTGCCCAGCGCTATTTCATGTACTGACCAGAGGGTGAAAGAAACTACCGGAACCGGATTTGTCTGCCATAATGCGCAGTGTCATGGCACACGGTCCGTGCGGCCGTAACAGGGAGATCGATGCAATGCCGAGACTGGCCATGGCCTGCATGGTTGCCGCGAACCTGGCCTTTCCGGCGCTGGCCGACTGCCCCGGGGCCGATCAGGCCGCCGCGGCCGGCGTGATCGTCGGCTTCGACGACGGATCGACCAGCCATCTGCGCCTGCTGACCGACGGCATGGTGGAAGACCTGACGTGGTACGAGGCACCGGGAGGAGACGGATATCGGGTGCGGGCGCTGTTCGGGCTTTACACGGTCGAGGATGTGGGGCTGGAAGGCGGCCTTGCCGATGAAGCCGGGCGCGAGATCCAGACCTTCGCGGAACCGATCGGATCGCTTCCGGCGCCAGCGCCACGGCTGGCATGGTCGGGCCAAGCGAGGGTGGTTCCGGGCGACGACGAGGCCTTTGACCGCGAGGTCAGCGTTGCAGTCGGTCTGCCGGAGCAGGTGAATTATGGCGGCTGTCGCTATGAAAGCCTGCCGGCTGCCCTACGGCACCGCGACGACTTTGACGATATTGTCATGCGTTTCGATTACCTTCCCGCGCTCGGGGTTGCCGTGCTTCGGGCCCTTGGCGACTATGGCGGGGCCGAGGATTCCTATGCTGCCGTATCGATCCGCGCCGCCGAACCGGCACAGGATGCGCGGCCATGACCGCCCCGGACCTGCCCCGCGCCACAGGCATCAGGCGCCGGCCCGAGGCGTTGACAGCCGACCTGCGGGTAACGCTGGACTATGACGCAAGGTTCCTGCGGCGGCGGCGGCTGACGACTGACAGCGGCGAGGCGATCCTTGTCGATCTTCCCGAGACCGCAAGCCTGGACGATGGCGATGTGCTTGAACTCGAGGATGGCCGGACCGTCATGGTGGCGGCCGCGCCCGAACCGCTGGTTGCCGTCACTGGCGACCTTCCGCGGCTTGCCTGGCATATCGGCAACCGCCACACCCCGTGTGAAATCACGCCCGGCAGGCTGCTGATCAGGCGCGACAGGGTCATCGAGGCGATGCTCGCGCAGCTTGGCGCCGGGCTTGAGCCGCTGAACGGCCCGTTTTGCCCGGAAGGCGGCGCCTATGGCCACGGGCGCACCATGGGGCACGACCATGGCGATGGCCACGGTCATGCCCACGGTCATGCCCACGGTCATGGCCACGATCACGGGCACGGGCACACCCACCGGCATGAACACCCGCACAACCATCGCTGAACCGGCGGCGGTTCCCGACCGGCTGAAGCTGTTGCAACTCCTGCAATGGCTGTCGCCGGCGTTTCCCACCGGGGCCTTTGCCTATTCCGGCGGGCTGGAACAGGCGATAGCCGAAGACCTTGTGAGCGATGCCGCGAGCCTCGAACGCTGGATACAGGGCATCCTGCGTTACGGCAGCGGCTGGCAGGATGCCGTTGTCCTTGCACGGGCGCTGGCACCGGGGGCCGACCACGACGCGCTGGACGCGCTGATGCGCGCCATGGCCGTATCGGCCGAACGGCTGACCGAGACACGCGAACAGGGCGCAGCGCTTGCCCGCACCGTTTCGGCGCTGACCGGGCGTTGCCTGCCGCCGCGCGCCCTGCCGGTTGCCCTGGGCGAAGCGGCCGCACCGCTCGGCGTTCCGACGGAAACGGTCGTAGCGTTCTATCTGCAGTCGCTGGCCGGAAACCTTGCGGTCATCGCCGTTCGCCGCGTGCCTCTGGGGCAGACCGAGGGGCAGGCTGTACTGCGCCGGTTGCTGCCGGCCATTGCCGATATCGCCCTCGCGGCAAGGGATGCGCCGCGCGGCCCGCCGCTTGCCGCTGCGTTTGGCGCCGATCTGGCGACGATGCGCCATGAAACACTGGATGTGAGGTTGTTTCGCACATGAGCACCAACGGACCCCTGCGGGTCGGAATCGGCGGCCCCGTGGGCGCCGGCAAGACCACCCTGACCGAACAGCTTGCCCGCGTGCTGGCGCCGCGGCTGTCCATGGCTGTCATAACCAACGACATCTATACCCGCGAGGATGCCGATTATCTGACCCGTGCCCAGGTATTGCCCTCCGAACGCATCCGCGGGGTGGAAACCGGCGGCTGCCCGCACACGGCCATCCGCGAGGATGCGTCGATCAACCTGGCGGCGGTGGCAGAACTGCGCGCCACCTTTCCCGATCTTGACCTGATCCTGATCGAATCCGGCGGGGATAATCTGGCCGCCACATTTTCGCCGGAACTGGTCGATCTGAGCATCTATGTGATCGATACCGCCGCCGGGCAGGACATACCGCGCAAGCGCGGACCCGGCGTTGCGCGTTCGGACCTGCTTGTGGTCAACAAGACCGATCTGGCCCCGTATGTCGGGGTCGATCTTGATCTGCTGGCCAGTGACACTGCCGATGCACGCGGCGGCCGCCCCTTTGTGCTGGCCCGGCTGCGCCATGGCAACGGGGTGGACGCTGTCGTGGACTTTCTGTTTCAGGAGGGCGGTTTGAGCCCGACATCCTGACAGGAAACAGCGCGTGGACGCTTCTAACCGCCGGCGGCATGGGGTATCGAGGCGACAAACCGGCCAGCGTTCGGCCCGGTGGCTTGCAGCAGGAAGGCGCCATGATCTCCGTTGCCGTCGAAAGCTTCCGCCTCGCTGAAATCTTTACCATCGCCCGCGGATCGCGAAGCGAGGCGCGGGTGCTGACAGCCACCGTGCAGCGCGATGGTGCTGCCGGGCGAGGCGAATGCGTGCCGTACGCGCGTTATGGCGAAACCCCCGAAAGCGTGGCCGCCCTGATTGCCGCGCTGCCCGGCGACGTTGACCGCACCCGCCTGCAGGCGCTGCTGCCGCCCGGAGCGGCGCGCAACGCCGTCGATTGCGCGCTCTGGGACTGGGAGGCAAAGCGCGCCGGGCGACCGGTGTGGTCGCTGGCCGGGCTGGAGCGGCCGCGGCCCCTGGTCACGGCATTCACCCTTTCGCTGGATGCCCCGGAACGGATGCGCGCAGCCGCAGCCCGCAATGCGCACCGGCCACTGCTGAAGATCAAGCTGGGCACACCCGATGACATGGCCCGGCTGGAAGCGGTGCGCGCCGGCGCGCCCCATACCCGTATCGTGGTGGATGCCAACGAAGGCTGGACGGCCGAGATCTATACCGAACTGGCCCCGCACCTGCTGCGGCTGGGCGTGACCATGGTGGAACAGCCATTGCCCGCCGGCGCCGACGCCATGCTTGCCGAAATCAGCCGCCCGCTGCCTGTCTGCGCCGACGAAAGCTGCCATGACCGCTCGAGCCTGCCGGGGCTTCGCGGCAAGTACGACATGGTCAACATCAAGCTCGACAAGACCGGCGGCCTGACCGAGGCGCTGGCACTGCGCGATGCGGCGCGGGCGGAGGGGTTCGGCGTGATGGTCGGCTGCATGCTGGGCACATCTCTGGCGATGGCGCCGGCAGTGCTGGTGGCGCAGGGGGCCGATGTGGTGGACCTGGACGGCCCGCTGCTGCTGGCCGAAGACCGCGAGCCGCCGCTGGCCTATGATGCCGCCGGTGTACACCCGCCCGAACCCGATCTCTGGGGCTGAATGCCGACAGTCACAAACCTGCCCCCCGGACCAGACGCACCACACCAGCGAGGAGCATTCGCATGTCCCGTATCGTCTATGTCAACGGCAGCTACCTGCCCGAAGAAGACGCGAAGATTTCGGTCTTTGACCGTGGTTTCCTGATGGCCGATGCCGTCTATGAGGTCACCTCGGTAATCGACGGCAGGCTGGTCGACTTCGACGGCCATCTTGCCAGGCTCGACCGGTCGCTTGGTGAACTGGACATGCCCGCGCCGGCAGACCGGGACACGCTGCTGGCAATCCACCGTGAACTTGTCAGCCGCAATGCGCTGGTCGAGGGGCTGGTCTACATGCAGGTATCGCGCGGGGTGGCCGACCGGGATTTCGCCTTTGAACCCGATATGCAGCCTTCGCTGGTGCTGTTCACCCAGACCAAGGCCCTTGCAGAAAGCCCGGCGGCAGAACAGGGGCTGCGGGTGATCACCATTCCCGATCAGCGCTGGGCGCGCCGCGACATCAAGACGGTGCAGTTGCTTTATCCATCGCTGGGCAAGATGATGGCCAGGAAGGCCGGGGCCGATGATGCCTGGATGGTCGAGGACGGCCATGTAACCGAAGGCACGTCCAACAATGCCTATATCGTCAGCGGCGGACGCATCATCACCCGCAATCTTGGCCCCGAAATCCTGGCCGGCATCACCCGGGCCGCGGTGCTCCGGTTTGCCCGCGAGGCGCAGATGGAGATCCAGGAGCGCCCCTTTACCCCCGACGAGGCGCGGGCCGCCGACGAAGCCTTCGTCACCTCGGCAACAAGCTTCGTGATGCCGGTGGTCGAGATCGACGGCACCGCGCTGGGCGACGGGGCCCCGGGCCCGGTCGCACGCAGATTGCGCGAAATCTATATCGAGGAAAGCCGCCGGGCCGCGATCTGACGCCGGTTCCGGCTTGTGCCTGCGGTATCTGGCGCCGCCCGGACCAGAAGCCAGGCGCGGGAAAAACCGGCGCCCTTGCCGCGCAACGAAAAGTCCGCGACACCGCCCCGAGGCCGCCTCAGCGTGCCCGCGGCGCGGTGGCGCGGCGCAGCAGTGCCGCCGCACGCTGGCCGACGCCCGGCAACAATCCGGCCGGTTGCGGCACGGCGCGCACATGGTCGGCTGCCGGCCCGGCCGCGACCGGGTTGACCTCCTGAACCTCGAATTCGATCTCCTCCCCCGCATCCCGGGCGGCAAGGATAAGGCAGCGCATCACGTGCCGCGGCCCTTCATAGAGGTCCACATAACCGCGAAGCCTGTTTCCATGCGCCCGCGACAGGGCAAAGCCGCCGCGCCAATGGCGCCGCACCGGGTACCAGGCATCGCCCGTTTCGACCCGAAGCCGCCGCGCCGCGCGGGCGCGATCGGCCTTGCGCACCAGCGCGCGCGCGATTTCGTCAGGCAGGTCTACCTGCATTGCCGCCTCCCCCCGAAGCGGTTGAACCTGCGACCAGTCTGCGCGCGAAACTGTTACAGAATCAAGAAAAACCCGTGTGACCCCCGCGGTTCATTCGGGGTTGTGCCCTGATGCAGCCCGGCTGCGCGCGGATGGGTATTGGCAGGCAGGCTCGGGTTGCCTAGCTCACAACACTGAAAGGGAGACTGTGATGGGCAAGCTGATCAAGGGCGAGTGGCACAAGGTCTGGTACGATACCGGCAGCACCGGCGGCGCCTTCGTGCGCGACACGGCGGGTTTTCGAAACTGGGTCACCCCCGACGGCACGGCGGGGCTGGGCGGCGAAGCGGGCTTTGCGGCCGAATCGGGGCGCTATCACCTCTATGTTTCCTATGCCTGCCCATGGGCACACCGGACGCTGATCTTCCGGGCGCTGAAAGGGCTTGAGGCACATATTTCGGTGTCGGCGGTACATCCCGACATGCTTGACGAGGGGTGGGAATTCCGCACCGGTTTTCCGGGTGCCACGGGTGACGACCTGTTCGGTTACGACTACATGCGCCAGGTCTATACCCGCGCCCGGCCCGACGTGTCCGGGCGGGTGACGGTGCCGGTGTTGTGGGATCGCCAGCGCGATACCATCGTATCGAACGAATCATCCGAAATCATCCGCATGTTCAATTCGGCCTTCGATGCCGTCACCGGCAACCGTGACGACTACTGGCCCGAACCCCTGCGCGACGAGATCGAGGCGGTGAACGCCCGCGTCTATGACACGGTCAACAACGGGGTCTACCGGGCCGGCTTTGCCACCACCCAGCAGGCCTATGACGAGGCGGTGACGGCACTGTTTGGAACGCTGGACTGGCTGGAAGAGCGCCTGTCGCGGCAGCGCTTTCTGGTCGGCGGCCGGCTGACCGAGGCCGACCTGCGGCTGTTGCCGACGCTCCTGCGCTTCGATCCGGTGTATCACGGGCATTTCAAATGCAACCGGCGCCGGCTGGTGGACTATCCCGCGCTTTGGGCCTACACGCGCGACCTGTACCAGCTTCCCGGTGTGGCCGGGACATTCCGGTGCGATCACGCGGTTCGGCACTATCACTACAGCCATGAAACCATCAATCCGCACCGCATCATCCCCGTCGGCCCCGATCTCGACCGCGACGCGCCGCACGGGCGGGCCGCGCTGCCGGGCGCCCTTCCCGAAGGGCTGCGGGACAGGATTTCAGCGGCCGCCTAGCAGGCTGCTGAAAAAGGAAACCGGGCAGTTACCGGCGAGGAAACTGTTCCTGTCCCGCCATCCGAACCGGAGTGAAGAGGGACGCGCCCGACCCTGGGAGGGCGCGTTGTAACGCCGGAACAGGAGCGCTTTATGCCGGCCAAGCCCCTCCAACCGTTGTGCCATTTGCAACGTTGCAATGCGCCCTCCCGCCCGAAGGGTCGGGCGCGGCCCGGGCTGGTCGCCCGGGCGGAACCTGTGGCAGGCGTGGTGCAGAACAGTTTCCCGGGCTCGATTGTCGAGAG
>SKWP01000319.1 GCA_007128865.1 Paracoccaceae bacterium | reverse complement strand
CGAATGACCGTCAGACTCGCCGTGATCTTCTATTCCACCTACGGAACCAATCATCGCATGGCCGAAATCGCCGCCGAGGCCGCCCGCGCGGCCGGGGCCGAGGTGCGCCTGCTGCGGGTGGCCGAAACCGCCCCCGGCGATGTGGTCGCGGGTCAGGAGGCCTGGAAGGCCACCGCCGACGCCACCGCCGCCATTCCGGTGGCAACGCCCGACGACATGGAATGGGCCAACGCCTATCTCTTTTCGGTCCCGACCCGCTATGGCGTGGCGGCCAGCCAGATGCGTGCCTTCATCGATACGCTGGGCGGCCTGTGGCTGAAGGGTGCGCTGGCCGACAAGGCGGTGTCGGCGATGAGCTCGGCCCAGAACCCCCATGGCGGGCAGGAGGCCACGATCCTGTCGCTCTATACCACCTTCATGCACTGGGGTGCGGTGATCGTGCCGCCGGGTTACACCGATGCCTCGATCTTCGAGGCCGGTGGCAACCCCTATGGCTACAGCCAGACCGCCGGCGAGGTCGGCGCGGCCGGGCAGAAGGCCATCGCCCATCAGGCCCGCAGGCTGGTGGAATTTGCCGCGCGGATTGCCGGCTGAGGCGGCCGCGCGCGCGCAGCGCGCGCCTGGCCCAACGGGAGGCGGCGCATCTGCGATGCGCCGCCGACGGGCGGGAGCCCCGCCTGACGCTCAGCCCAGCGCGCGGACCCGGCGCAACAGCGGCATCAGCGCGGCCATGTCGGGGCCGTGGCCCTGGCCCGTCAGCGCCTTGCGCAGCGGCATGAACAGCGCCTTGCCCTTGCGTCCGGTGGCCGCCCTGACGGCGCCGGTCCAGTCCGCCCAGGCGGTCGGTCCGTAGGGCGGCGGTGGCAGCAGGCGCAGCGCCTCGGCCACGAACTCCGCGTCCTCGGGGGCGATCTCGGGTTCGGCGCCGTCCCGGCACAGCGCCCACCAGCCGCCCAGATCCCCCAGCGTGTCGATGTTTTCGCGCGCGACGGTCCAGAAGGCTTCGGCATCTTCGGGGGGCACGCCCAGCGCCTCGATGGCCGGCCGCACCGCCGCGACCGGCAGACCCTGCACATGGGCCCGGGTCAGCGGGATCAGATCGGCGGCGTCAAAGCGTGTCGGGGCAGCCCCGAACTGCGCCAGATCGAAGCCCTCGGCGATTTCGTCCAGCGAAGCCCGCAGCGCCACCGGCTGGTTTGACCCCAGCCGCGCCATCAGCGACAGCAGCGCCTCGGGCGCGATGCCCTGCGCGCGCAGGTCGCGCAGGCTGAGCGTGCCGAGCCGTTTCGACAGCCCCTCGCCCAGGGCCCCGGTCAGCAGGCTGTGATGGGCGAATTCCGGCGCTGTGGCGCCCAGCGCCTGCATGATCTGGACCTGCGTCGCGGTATTGGTGACATGGTCGGAGCCGCGCACCACATGGGTCACGCCCATTTCGATGTCGTCCACCACCGAGGCCAGCGTATACAGCACCTGGCCGTCGGCGCGGATCAGCACCGGATCGGACAGGCTGGCCGCATCGATCGACAGCGCGCCGAGGATGCCGTCCTGCCATTCGATCCGTTCGCGATCGAGCAGAAAGCGCCAGTAGCCGCCGCGTTCGCCGCGCAGGCGTTCGCGCTCGGCGTCCGAAAGCTCCAGCGCGGCGCGGTCATAGACCGGCGGGCGGCCCATGTTCAGTTGTTTCTTGCGCTTCAGATCCAGTTCGGTCGGCGATTCGAAGCATTCGTAGAACCGGCCTGCCGCGCGCAGCCGGTCGGCGGCTTCGGCGTAGCGGTCCAGCCGGGCCGACTGGCGTTCTTCACGGTCCCAGGTCAGGCCCAGCCATTCCAGATCCTCGCGGATGGCATCGGCATAGCTTTCGCGCGAGCGTTCGGGGTCGGTATCGTCCAGCCGCAGGATGAAGCTGCCGCCGGCCTTGCGGGCGATCAGGTGGTTGAACAGCGCGGTGCGCAGGTTGCCCACATGCAGGTACCCCGTGGGCGAGGGGGCAAAGCGGGTGACGACGGACATCTGGCGGGCCTCCTGAACGCGAACGCTCTTTCACATGGGCGCCGCATTGTCCATATCGGGCAGGGGCGCAACAGGATCAGGGGGCGGATGATGGCAGAGCAACGGGCCGGCTGGACGGCACCCGACCAGGCTGATTTCCTTGCCATGGCCGAGGCCGCCCGCGCCGCGTTGCCCGACGCGTTTCGCGCCGCAGCCGCCGCCGTTGCGTTGCGGGTCGAGGATTTCCCCAGCGAGGACATGCTCGACGATCTCGGCATCGACGATCCCTTCGAACTGACCGGGCTTTATGACGGGGTGCCGCTGATCGAGAAATCGGCTTTCGATCAGCCCGACCGGCCCGATACGATCTGGCTGTTTCGCCGCCCCATCCTCGAGGAATGGCTCGACCGCGGCAACGTCGCCCTGGGCGAGCTGATCACCCATGTCTATGTGCACGAGCTTGCCCATCATCTAGGCTGGTCGGACGACGACATCGCCGTTGTCGACCGCTGGTGGGAGTGACCGCCGCCCGAGGCGAGATTCCGCTTTACTTGTGACGCGGTGCGGGCAAGCTGGTTGCCGGGGCGGGATCGCCCCGCACCGGCCGGATGCAGTGTTGCCTGTCCGCCGCGCCACGGCCTCGCCAGCTTCGGGCGTCGCACGGGTGTTGCAAATCCGTGGCATCCGGCCCCGGCCATAATGCGACCCTGCGACGGCCCGGTGGGGGCGGTCGCGGTCATCGACAGGAGTGACCAGATGAAAGACCAGTCCATCAACCCGGCGCTCAGGGCCGGTACAGCCTTGTCCGGCGCTGCCATGGGGCGGCGGCGGTTTCTGAGCCTTGCCGGCGCCAGCATGGTGCTGACCGGCGCCGGCGCCTTCAGCATGACCAGCGCGCGGGCCAATGGCGGTTTCCGCATGACCGTGCTGCACATCAACGACATGCACAGCCGGCTTGAGGAAATCAGCGGCTCCGACGCGACCTGTTCGCCCACCGCCTCGACCGAGGGGCGCTGTTTCGGCGGCGCCGCGCGGCTGGCCACGGCGATCCGCGACCGCCGCGCTGCGCTTGATGCCGAAGGCACGCCGCATATCACCGTGGATGCCGGCGACCAGTCGCAGGGGACGCTGTTCTACACCACCTACCGCGGCAAGGCCGAGGTGGAGATGATGAACATGATCGGCTTCGATGCCATGACGCTCGGCAATCACGAGTTCAACCATGGCCCCGATTCGCTGGCCGAGATGCTGGCCGATGCGGACTTCCCGATCGTGGCGGGCAATGTACGGGTGCCGGCGGGCCATGCGCTGGCGCCGCTGGTGCGCGATCATCTGGTGATCGAGGTCGGCGGCCAGCAGGTCGGCATCCTGGGCATCACCACGCCCGATACGGTGTTCCTGTCCTCGCCCGGTCCGGTGACCTTTGACGACGAGATCGCCCATCTTCAGGAGGCCGTCGGGCGTCTGCGCGGGCAGGGCGTGCACCGGATCCTGCTGCTTTCGCATGTGGGCTTCATCCGCGATCAGGAAATCGCCGCCAGCGTCGACGGTCTGTCGGCCATCATCGGCGGGCACAGCCACACGCTGCTGTCCAACAGCGTCGAGGACACGCCTGACTATGCCACCATGGTTGCCAGCCCCTCGGGCAGGGCGGTGCCGATCGTGCAATCCTATGCGTTTTCGCGCTACATGGGCGATCTGACGCTGGAATTCGGCGAGGATGGCGCGG
>SKWP01000457.1 GCA_007128865.1 Paracoccaceae bacterium | reverse complement strand
TGGCGCCAGGGGCCGCGCGAGGGCGGCAATTCGGGGGTATCGGGCGTGACGGTATCGGTCCTGCAACGCAAGATCGGGCGCGGACGCGACGCTGCGGACGCGCCCGGCCCGCTGATGCCCGAACGGGTGCTGAAGCTGGCGCTGGGCCGGGCGGCGCAGGACGACTGCGGCCTGGCGCTGATCGTGACCCGGATGGAGGCCACGGGCGCTAGCCTTGCCGAGGTTCTGGACCGGCTCGAACCGTCAACCCTGCTGATGGTACTCGAAGGCCCGGACGAGGTGCTCGGCCTTGTCGCGCTGGGTCATCCCGTGCTTTCCGGCGTCATCGAACAGCAGACCTGCGGCCGGCTGACCGAGCAGGAGCCGCCCCCACGCCGTCCGACCCGTATCGATGCGGCCCTCTGCGCGCCGATGGTCGACCGGCTGCTGGGCCAGTTCGAGGAAGGGCTGGCACAGACACCGGGCGCGGAATGGGTTGCGGGATACCGCTATGCCTCTTTCATCGAGGATCCGCGGCCGCTCGGCCTGGTGCTGGAAGATTGCCGTTACCGGTTGTTTCTTGCTCATGTGGCGCTCGGCCAGGTCGCCCGGCCGGGGCGCGTCCTGCTGGCCCTGCCCGATCGTCCCGCCGCGCCATCCCCGGCAAGGCCGTCAGCATCGGCAGCCCACCTTGCGGGGGCGGGATCGGCCCCGGGCAAGGTGGCCGAACCCCAGGCCGAATGGCAGCAGCGCCTGCATGCTGCCGTCATGGCTGCACCGGCGCATATGGAGGCAGTGCTGACCCGTCTGCGGCTGCCGCTGGCCGGCTTGTCCGAATGGGCGCCGGGAACGCTGATACCGCTGCCGCTGGCGCGGCTGGACGGGCTGACCCTGGAGGCACCTCGCGGCAAGGTTCTGGCAACAGCACGGCTGGGCCAGTCCCGCGGGCTGCGCGCGCTGCGGCTGTCCCTGCAGCCCGGAACCGGTGACGAAGGCCGTGCAACTTCCGATCAGGCGCCCGCAGCAGCGCCAGCCGCACTTGCGAGCGACAGCGCCGGTTTCAGGGCAGCAGGATGATCCACAGCGCCGCGCTCAGCATCAGCGTCGTGGTCCCGATCAGCACCGCCGAAGCCGCCGTACGCCGCGCCCGGCCATAGAGATCGGCGAACAGATACGAATTGATGCCAGGCGCCATCGCCGCATTCAGCACCGCCGATCGCAGCCCCGCCGTATCCACCCCGCCAAGCGTGGCCAGACCGTAGGTCACCGAAGGATGCACGACCAGCGAAAGGGCGCAAACCCAGCCGATGAGCCGCAGATCGCCTTCGATGCGATAACGCTGCAGGATCCCGCCCATGGCAAACAGCGCCGCCGGCAGGGCCGCGGCGACCAGCAGGCGCAGCGCGTCCTCGGCCACGCCCGGGACAGGCAGACCCGAAAGATTGAAGACGACACCTGCCAGCATCCCGATGACCAGCGGATTGCGCAGCATGGCCACCGCAATGCTGCCGAGCGTGCGCAGGATGCCGCCGCCCTTGCTGCGCACGAACTCCATCGTGGTGATGCCCAGCAGGTAACAGAACGGGGTGTGGATGGCGATGATCGCGTAATTGCCGACCAGCGCCTCGGGGCCATAGGCGCGTTCGGTAATCGGCAGTCCCAGCAGCAGCGAATTCGAAAACAGCGCCGCAAATCCGATGGCGACCGAATCCTGCCAGTCACGCCCGAACAGGAACCGGGCACCAAACATCCCGCCGAAAAAGCTGACCAGGGCGCCGACATAAAAGGCCAGCATCATCGCCAGATCGAAGCCACTGCGCAGGTCGATCTGGGCCAGGGCCAGAAACAGCAGCGCCGGAACCGCAAAGCGCAGGGCAAAGGCCATCAGCCCGTCCACGGCCTGGGCGCTGAACCAGCCCAGCCGCACCGCCCCGTAGCCGGCCGCGATCACCAGAAAGACCGGTGCCACGACCTCGAACAGGGCCTGCACCGCTCAGTCCTCGTATTCGACGGTCAGACCGTCATGGGCCGGGGTAACATGCGCCGGCGTTTCGGCCGCGACGGTGGCATAATCGAGATCCACATGCATGTTGGTCAGGATCGCACGGCGGGGCCGGGCACGGGCGATCCAGTCCAGCGTCAGGTCGAGATGGGCGTGGGTCGGATGCGGCTTGCGGCGCAGCGCATCGACGATCCAGCAATCAAGCCCGCCCAGATGGGGCCAGCTTTCTTCGGGGATGGCCACCGCATCGGGCAGATAGGCAAGGTCGCGGACCCGGAAGCCAAGCGCCGACATGGTGCCGTGATCGACCGCGAAGGGGTTCAGCGTCACCGCCCCGCCGGCGCCTTCCACGGTCAGCGGCCCGCGCAGGGTGTTCATGTCCAGGATCGGCGGATAGGGCGACCCCTCGGGCTGCACGAAGGCATAGCCGAACCGCGCAAACAGCGCTTCCTGCGTCGGCCCGTCGGCCCAGACCTGCAGGCGCTGCCGGGTGTTGAAGACGATCTGGCGCAGATCGTCGAGCCCGTGCACATGATCGGCATGGGAATGGGTCCAGACCACGGCATCCAGCGCGCCGACACCCGCCGCCAGCAGCTGCGCGCGCATGTCGGGCGAGGTATCGACAAGGATCCGCGTGTGCCCCGCCTCGGTGCTGCGGGTGATCAGCAGCGAACAGCGGCTGCGGCGGTTGCGCGGCTCGTCGGGGTCGCAGTCGCCCCAGTTGTTGCCCAGCCGCGGCACCCCGCCCGACGATCCGCAGCCAAGGATGGTGAATTGCAGCCGCGCCATCATCCGGCCCCGGCCGGCGCGGCGGCGCGGGCAAACAGCCGGTCAAAGGTGGCGGTGGTGCAGGCGGCGAATTCGGCGAAATCGACGCCGAAATTCTCGGCCAGCGCACGGGCGGTATGGGCGGTATAGGCCGGTTCGTTGCGCCGCCCGCGGTGCGGGGGCGGGGCCAGATAGGGCGCGTCGGTTTCCACCAGCAGCCGGTCGGGCCAGGCGGTGCGCAGGATGGCGCGCAGATCGCCGGATTTGGGAAAGGCCGCGATCCCGGACGCCGACAGGCAGAAACCAAGCCCCAGCGCGGTTTCGGCCAGCGCCGCGCCGGAGGTATAGCAGTGCATCACGCAGGAAAACGCGCCGGCGGCATGTTCGCGCGTCAGGATGCGCGCCATGTCGTCATCGGCGGCGCGGGCATGGATCACCAGCGGCAGGCCGGTGCGGCGGGCGGCCTCGATATGGATCAGCAGGCTTTCGACCTGACGCGCGGCGCTGTCGGCGGTGTAGTGATAGTCGAGCCCGCTTTCGCCCACAGCCACGAATTTCGGATGCCGCGCCAGCGCCACCAGCGCATCCACCGTGGCCAGCGGTTCCTCGGCGGCGCTCATCGGATGGGTTCCGGCGGCATAGAAGACACCCGCATGGGCCTCGGCGATGGCGCGCACGGCGGGTTCGTTGCGCAGCCGGGTGCAGATCGTTACCATCCGCGCCACGCCCGCGGCACGGGCACGGGCGATCACCTGCGGCAGGTCTTCGGCAAAGTCGGGAAAGTCGAGGTGGCAGTGGCTGTCGACGATCTCTGGAAGGGCGGTCATGTATTGCCTCATGCGGCGCGTCCGCGCGCCGCCTGTTCGATCCTCAGCACCATATCCAGCAGCAGCGCGCCGGGGTCAAGGTTGACAGCCCGGCCGTGGCGCGCGCGGGCGCCGAGTTCCTGCTGCAGGGTTGCCCACAGCCT
>SKWP01000078.1 GCA_007128865.1 Paracoccaceae bacterium | reverse complement strand
GCGGCCGCTCGAAACTGCGCAGCGACAGGCTGGCCGAGGCGTCAAGCAGCCACAGCCGCGGTTCGGTCTGTGCCGCGGCGCGTTCGAGGTCCGCCTCGTCGCCGGGCCGCACCCCGCCCTGGCGGCGCATCAGATCGGCGACTTCGGCCTCGGAGCGCAGGTCGAGCCGCACATCGGCATCCGCGCCCGGTTCGACCAGCCGCAGCCGCATCGGCAGCCGGTCATCCGCGGCGATGTCGCGCAGTGTGGCGGCGATTGCGGCGGCGCGGTCGGCATGGGGGCCGTCGGCGCGCGGCGGGGCGACGGCAAGCTCGAACTCCACCACCTGCTCGATCAGCAGCGCATAGGCGTTTTCGGGAATGTCGGCCAGTTCCATGGCCGGCAGGTCCGGGTCGGCATCGTCGGGCGCGCGCAGCCGGCTGCGCAGGGCATCGGCGGCGGCCACCTCGACCACGCCGATTGTCCCGGCAAGGGCTGCATCAAAGGCTTCGGCCCCGCCGCTGGCCGGCCCCGGCAGCACCGCCAGCCGGCTGCCCGGCGCGATGCCATGCATCTGCCCGGCCGCGATGTCGCGGGCCTCGCCGCTGCCGCGGATGCGCCATTGCGGCAGTTGCGCGCGCGGTTCGGCACCGAATACCCGGTTGTCGAGCGCGCCCTCGAACAGCGGGGTCGGGCGGCTGCGCCCGATCCCCAGATAGGCATGATGGATGGCCTGGCCCAGCTCGCGGTAGTTGGCCGCCGGGTGGGCGCGCAGCGCGCTGAGCAGCGTGAACGAAAACAGCCCCATCTGCACCTGTTCCTCGGCGCCGCGGGGCAGCGGCATCTCGGGCGTTTCCTCGACCGTCTGCGAGGCGAAGAAGGCCACCATCGGCGGCAGCCCGTCGCCGGCATCAAGGCTGCCGGCGGGGCCGAACATGCTGTGCGGTTCGGCCGCGGCTGCCCCGGCGGTGGACCGTGCCGCCGGCATCCACAGGTCATCGGGGATGTCGTAATCGGCCAGATTGACCTTGCGCGCCTTCTCGCCCTCGGCCAGCAGTTCGAGATTGCGGGTGATGGTGGCCGAATGGCAGCAGTCGAACACCGCCCAGACCAGCCCGCCGGCAGCGCGGATGGCGGTCACGTCGTCGCGGATGTCCTTGTCCACATAGCCGTTCGGCCAGTGCCCCAGCGCGCGGGTCATGCGCTGCACATCCTTGGGCATGAACACCTGATCGCGGCCGTCGAATTCCTGTTCGGGGTAGCGGGCGGGCTGTTCGATTCCGTGGCCGGCAAACAGCAGGAACACGAAATCGCCGGGGCGCACGGTTTCGGCCAGCCGGCGCATTTCGGCCCGGATCGGTGCCAGTTCGGGCTCGGCGCTGGCGATATCGAGCCCGGTGGCCAGCACGGTGACGTTTTCCTCGGCAAAGGGGATCGGCGCATCGTTGAGCAGATAGTCGCGGGCAAGGATCACGTCGTTGTTGGGCCCGCGCAGCCATTCCGACTGCCAGAGGTTGGGGTATTCGGTGACCGCGACCAGCAGCGCATGGTTGGTTGCGGCGGGGGCATCCTGTGCCCCGAGTGCGGCGGGCAGCATGGCGGACAGCCCGGATCCCGCCAGGGCGGCGGAACCGAGCAGCAGTGAACGGCGGCGCAGGGCTACGGGCATGTCGGTCTCCTTGTGTGGGGAAGCTGCGGTCAGTCGATGCTCAGGCCGGTTTCGGCCTCGATCCAGTCGACAAAGCTGGCAACCCGTGCATAGACGCCCCAGGCCAGTTCATGGCCGCAGGCGGCAAAGGCGTCGCGCGGGCCTTCGCCCCAGCTGACCACGCCGTGCTGCACCGGGCCCGACCGGGTTTCGGCAAACAGCGGCCCGCCGGAATCGCCATAGCAGGCATCGCGCATCCCGGCCTCGTGGCCGGCGCAGAGCATCAGCGGCGTTACCGGGTCGGCCATGCCGGGCTGCACCGCGGCAACCGCCTGCTGCACCGCCGGTTCGTCAAAACGCATCCGCCATGCGGCCTCGCGAAGCATCTCGGCCAGATCATCGGCATAGACGCTGCGGATACCGTCGTTGCAGGCGGCGTTCGAGGTCAGCCCGACCTCGACCTGCATCAGCAGGTCGGGAAACAGCCCGTTTTCCATCATGCCCCAGCCGATGACCCGCACATCGCCGCTGTCGGCGGTTTCGCGTGCCAGCCGGATCGGCGGCTCGGCGGCCGGATCGGCCAGCCGGATCAGCGCGATATCGGCATCAAAGCTGACCCGGTCATAGCCCGGATGCATGATCACCTCGGCAACCGCATGGCGGCTGCCTTCGTCCAGCGCGGTGGCGCCGGCGAGCACGCGGATATCGGCAGCCGGCATCGGGCCATCCCAGTCGTCCACGCAATGGGCGGCCGTCAGCACCCATTCGGCCGAAATCAGCGATCCGCCGCAGAACTGCGCGTCGCGCTGCGACCCTGCCTCATCGGTCAGATAGGCGGCAAACAGCAGCGCCACCTGAAACGGGAACTGCCCCGTGGCGGCGGGCTCGCCACCAAAGACCCGCGGCGTTTCGGCATCGGGGTCGGCGGGTTGCGCCGCCAGCCGCGCACGTTCGGCCGGCACGCGCCGGGCGGGGAAGGCCTCGGGCCGGGGCATGGCGGCCGGGTCGGACTGGGCCGATACCGCCGCGGGCGTGCCGCAAAGCGTTGCAAGGGCTGCAATCGCCGCGCCGGACAGGCGCAGGGGTCGGGATGCATGGGGGGGCATGTTTTTCCTTTCCGGGCGGGGGGCTGACAGGGCTTGCCCGAAGGCAGCGGGGCATGATGGATGGCCCGGACAACCGGGCTGGCGGCGCAGCGTCATCGCCACAACCCCGCGATCCAGGCGGCCTGTCCGGGGCCCAGCGTGACGGCCAGCGCATGGTCGGGGGTTCTGGCCACCGTGACGGCGCGAACCTCGGGCAGGCCGTCGGCGCCGGTCGATGCCATTGCGCCGCCGCTTGAGCCCGAAGCCACCGGGCAGCGGTGCGCGGCAAGCGAACCGGGCGTGCCGGATAGCGGCTGCAAGGCGCAGGCCGCGCGCCACTGGGTGCCCAGCGGCCGGTCGCCGGGGTATGCAAGCATGCTCACCGCCAGACCCGCCTCGGGCAACCCGGCCGCGAAACCGAACCAGCCCAGCCTGTGGCCGGCGGGTTCGGCAAGGGTGATGACCGCGAGATCGTAACCGACAACCGAAGCGTAATCGCCCTGAAACCCGGTCACGAACCCGGTCGGCACATGCGCCGATGCAAAATCGTGCAGGCCGAAGGGCGGGGTGCTGCCGTTCAGGCCGGGGGCAAAGCCGATGGCATCGGCCCAGCCCGTGCGGTGGTCATAGATGCAATGCGCCGCGGTCAGCACCGTTGCCGGGCCGATCAGCGCACCGCTGCAGTAATTCGAAACCGGACCGAAAACGCTGGTCACCATCCCCGCCGCGCGTTCGGGATAGCCCGAGGCATCGTCGACCGCGCTGATCCTGCCGGTGGCGACGGCCAGCCGGGACGGTGCGGCATCGTCCGGCCCGGCGGCGGCCATCGCCGCCTGCACCGCGGCTGACGGCGGGGTTTCGGTTACGCTGCCATCGGCGCGGCGGGCCAGGGTGCCCATGCCATCGGGCAGGGGGTGCAGCGGTCCGGCGACGGGCCCGGACAGCGGCAGGTCTCGGGGCAGGATATCGGCGTCAAGCGGCGCGACGGCGGCATGGCGGGGCAGGGCCGGATCGCCGGGCTC
>SKWP01000141.1 GCA_007128865.1 Paracoccaceae bacterium | reverse complement strand
GACAGCGGCCCCGAGGCATCGGCGGCAACGCCGGCAACCGGCGCGCCCCTGGGCCGGATGGTGGAAAAGTCATAGCCGATACCGCCGCCCTGCTGCATGGTCAGCGCGGCTTCCTTCAGCGCCTCGAAGATGCCTTCCATGCTGTCGGGGATGGTTCCCATCACGAAGCAGTTGAACAGCGTGACCGCACGCCCGGTGCCAGCCCCGGCGACGATGCGCCCGGCGGGCAGAAAGCGGAAATCTTCCAGCGCGGCATAGAATTGCGGCTCCCAGCGCGCGGGCTCGGCCTCGACGGTGGCAAGCGCGCGGGCGATGCGCCGCCAGCTGTCTTCGACAGTGGCCTCGAGCGGCGTGCCGTCGGCCGCCTTGAGGCGGTACTTCATGTCCCAGATCTGTTCGGCAATGGGCGCGGCAAAGCGGGACATGGGCAGCCATCCGATGTGCGAAGGAAGCATCAGGATACCCGCGCCCGTGCCCCCGCGTCAACCGAGCCGCCTTGAACCCTGCCGCATGGGTGTTAGGTTCAGACGCGATCATGTTGGGGGCTGCCATGGCCGGCTGCATACATCTGGTAAAGCTGTGCGTGGGGACCGACAGTGTCGAGGCGCTGGAGGACTGGCAGGCGCGCGGTGCGGCCCGCGATGCGGATGGCCGGCCCGTGCATGTCACCCGGATGTGGCCGCGCCGCGAGGCCGAACTGCTGGCGGGCGGTTCGCTTTACTGGGTGTTTCGCGGCACCATACTGGCGCGGCAGCGGATACTTGGGCTGCTGCCTGTCAGGCGCGGCGACGGGGCGCAATGCTGTGGTGTCGCGCTTGATCCGATACTGGTCCGGACCGAACCGCAGCCGCGCAGTGCGTTTCAGGGGTGGCGCTATCTGAAGCCTTCGGATGCACCGCGCGATCTGGCTCCATCCCGGCCCGGCGACGATGCGCTGCCGCCGGAACTGAGCGCGGCGCTGGCCGAAATCGGTCTGCGCTGATCGACGTTCGGGCACAGGTTTCGCGGATTCGTGCCGAACCGGGCGCCACTTGAGGCAGATCAAGGCCGCGTCGGGGGGAATCCGGCTGAATGCTGCCATGATCGCGGCCGCTGGCCCTGTTCCACCGGAAAGGAGACAAAATGCCTGCAATCGACCCCAAGCAACTGAAGATTCTCGTTACCGGCGGCGCTCGCGGTATCGGCGCGGCGACTGCGCGGCTTCTGGCGGGGCAGGGTGCTTCGGTCATGATCACCGATGTGCTGGACGACGAAGGCACCGCGCTGGCCGGCGAACTGGGCGCCCCGGCGCGCTATCGCCGGCTCGACGTTTCAAGCGAGGCCGACTGGAATGCGGCCGTCGACGCGGCCGAGCAAGCCTTTGGCGGGCTCAACGCGCTGTTCAACAATGCCGGCATCCTGGGCTTCGGAAAGATCGACGAGACTGCGCCGGACGACTTCCGCCGCATCCTCGATATCAACGTCACCGGCTGTTATCTGGGCATGCGGGCCTGTGCCCCGGCACTGCGCCGCGCCGGGGGCGGGGTGATCGTGAACTGTTCTTCGACTGCCGGCCTGCAAGGCTATGGCGGGCTTGCCGCCTATGTCACCAGCAAATGGGCGCTGCGCGGGATGAACAAGGCCGCCGCGCTCGACCTGGCGCCCGACGGGGTTCGCGTGCTGTCGCTGCATCCCGGGCCGATCCGCACCCCGATGACCGATTCCGTGCCCGACGACACCGCCAGCGCACAGCCCATCCCGCGGTTCGGCGAGCCTGATGAGGTGGCGCGCATGGTCCGTTTCATGGTCTGCGAGGCCAGCTATTCCACCGGGTCGGAGTTTGTGGTCGACGGTGGCGCCGTGACCGGACAGGTGCTGAACCTGCAGGGCTGACGCCGGTCGGGTGGCGGGCGTGACCCGCTGCGGTCCGGCGACGGGCGGCCGGCATGAGGCATGGCAAAGGGCGCCGGCGGGGAATTTTCCGGATGCAGGCGCCGCGCGTCTGGCCTAGTCTGGGGTTTCAGGGGGCCATCCTGCCCCCGACCATCGGATCGAGAGCGCCATGCTGACCAACGACCAACTCGACAGGTGGGATCGCGAATCCTTCCTGCACCCGTCCACCCATCTGGCCCAGCACGCCCGCGGCGAAAGCCCGACACGCATCATCAAGGGCGCCGAAGGGGTGCACATCGTCGACCGCGACGGCAAGCGGTATCTGGATGCCTTCGCCGGGCTCTATTGTGTCAACGTCGGCTATGGCCGCACCGAGATCGCCGAGGCGATCGCCGAACAGGCGCGCGAGCTGGCCTATTACCACGCCTATGTCGGCCACGGCACCGAAGCCGGAATCACGCTTGCCAACATGGTCGCCGAACGTGCGCCGGCGGGCCTGTCGCGGGTCTATTTCGGGCTGGGCGGTTCGGATGCCAACGAGACCAACATCAAGCTGGTCTGGTACGTCAACAACGTCCTCGGACGGCCCGAAAAGAAGAAGATCATCTCGCGCTGGCGGGCCTATCACGGCTCGGGGCTGATCAGCGGGTCGCTGACCGGGCTGGCGCCGTTCCACCAGAAATTCGACCTGCCGCTCGATCGCATCCTGCATACCGAGGCGCCCTACTACTACCGCCGCCCGCGTGCCGACATGACCGAGGCCGAATTCACCGCCCATTGCGCTGCCGAACTGGAGGCGCTGATCGAGCGCGAGGGCGCCGACACCATCGCCGCCTTCATCGGCGAACCGGTTCTGGGAACCGGCGGGATCGTGCCGCCGCCGGCCGGCTACTGGCAGGCGATACAGGCAATCCTGCGCCGTCACGACATCATGCTGATCGCCGACGAGGTCGTGACCGGGTTCGGCCGGCTGGGCAGCATGTTTGCCTCGCCGCATTACGGGATCGAGCCCGACATCATCACCATCGCCAAGGGCCTGACCAGCGCCTATGCGCCGCTTTCGGGCTCCATCGTGGGCGAACGGGTCTGGAAGGCGCTGGAAGAAGGCACCGACCGTTTCGGCCCCTTCGGCCATGGCTGGACCTATTCGGCACATCCGCTCTGCGCGGCGGCCGGGGTTGCCAATCTCAAGCTGCTCGACAGCCTCGGGCTGGTTGCCAATGCCGGCACCGTGGGGGCCTATCTCAACCGGACCATGGCCGATGCGCTGGCCGAAGAGCCGTTCGTCGGCGATGTGCGCGGCGAAGGCATGCTGTGCGCGGTGGAACTGGTGCGCGACCGCGACAGCCGGCAAAGCTTTGACGCCTCCGAAAAGGTGACGGCGCGTGTGGTGGGTGAAATGGCCACCCGCGGTGTGATCGCCCGGCTGATGCCGCAGGGCGAGATCATCGGTTTTGCACCGCCGCTGTGCCTGAGCCGCGAAGAGGCCGACACCGTGGTTTCCGTCACCCGCGACGCCATTCGCGCGGTCTCGGCGACACTCTAGTATTCCGAACCTGACACCAGGTTCCGCCATGCGAGGCGAGGGGCAGATATGCGGGACAAATCGGGCATCGCCCCCTGGCCCGGAATCAAGGCGCGCAGCGCCGCCGGGCCGCGCCCGACCGCCCCAGTCACGCCAGAGGCGTGCCTCCGGCACGACGGGCGGGCGCCCTGCGACGGCGCAAGCCGTGGCACCCTCGGATGTTCTTGCACCATAAACCGCCAGGCTATCCACCTTGCAGCGCCCACCCGGCGGTCGGGCGCTGCCCTCTGTCGGTGCCCCGGCCACCGTCCGCCAAAGGGCTCCAAGCGCTCGGTGGGAATCTT
>SKWP01000130.1 GCA_007128865.1 Paracoccaceae bacterium | reverse complement strand
TCCGAAGGGTCGCCCAGGATCGATTCCACATAGGCGCACAGCCCGAGCCCGCGCAGCTTTCCCTGCGCCCCTGATGCCGCGCGCCGTTCGGGGAAGCCGGCAACATCGGCCGCATCGCGCGCCCGTTCCAGAAGGGTGGCAAAGTCGCCGACGTCATAGAGCTGATCGGTCGCGGTCCTGTAGGGGAAGGCATCGGCCGGGATGATGTTGCGCAGGCGCAGCTCGAAAGGATCGACGCCAAGCGCGCGCGCGGCCCGGTCCATCGCCCGTTCCAGCACCAGAATCGCCTCTGGCCGACCGGCGCCGCGATAGGCATCGACGGGCGTGGTATTCGTGTAATGGCCGCGACTGCGCTGGTGGATGGTGCCGATATCATAGATGCCGGTCAGCACCTTGGAAAACAGGCTGCTCTGGATGTTCTGCGCGAACTGGGAATTGTAGGCACCAAGGTTCGATGCGGTCTCCACCCGGTAGGCGGTGATCCCGAGCGCGGCGTCAAAGCCGATCTCGACATCAGAGACCAGATCGCGGCCGGCGTTGTCGGACAGCATCGCCTCGCTGCGGTCGGACATCCAGTGCACCGGCCGGCCCAGCATTCGCGCCGCCGCCGCGATGGCGAGCGTTTCGGGGTAGACCGTTGCCTTCGTCCCGAAGCCGCCGCCGACATCCGGTGTGGTCACCCGCAGCGCATCCTCGGCAAGACCCAGCGCACGCAGGATCGCCTTTTTCTGGCCCCAGACCCCCTGACCGTTCACGCAGACATGCAGCCGCGTGCCGTCCCATTCGGCAAACGTGCCACGCGGTTCCATGGATGCAGCGACCACCCGGTGATCGGCAACCCGCAGCCGCACCCTGTGGGCCGAGGCCGCAAGCGCCGCCTCGACCGCCTGTGCATCACCGATTTCCCAGTCATAGGCGCAATTGTCGGGGGCGGTTTCGGGGTGCAGGGCTTCGCCGCCCGATGCATTTTCCATGTGCACCGGCAGCGGATCGGTATCGACCTCGATCGCCTCGGCCGCATCGCGGGCGGCATCCAGCGTTTCGGCCACGACCAGCGCCAGCGGCTCGCCCACGAACCGGAGGCGGTCGTGGGCAAGGATCGGGCGGAAGGTCGGCGATCCGCTGGTGCCGTCGCTGCCCGTGACCAGTGAGGCCGGCAAGTCGAGCCGCACCCCGGCCGATTCCAGATCGGCTGCGGTGATGACCAGATGCACGCCGGGCATGGAGCGCGCGGCCCCGATATCGATCGCGCGGATGCGGGCATGGGCCTCGGCGGCGCGCAGGAAGTAACCGCGCAGCGCGGCCTCCGGGGCTATGTCGTCGATAAAGCGGCCGGCCCCTGTCAGCAGGCGCAGATCTTCGGTCCGGGTCAGGGACTGGCTTTTTCCGAAGGCGGACATGGGCTGCATCCTTTGCCGCGGGCGTCTGCGCAAGCCTAGTTGACGGCGCTGCGAAGTCCAGCCCCGGCGCGGCGATCGGGTCAGAGCAGCCCGAAGCGATCTGCCCGAAACGGAGAAATGTCCACCGGAGCGGGACGGCCGGCAACCAGCGCGGCGATGATGCGACCGGTGATTGCGGCCTGGGTCAGGCCCAGGTGCCCATGGCCGAATGCATAATGGGTATTGGCTGCATGCGGGGCCTGGCCGAGCACTGGAAGGCTGTCGGGAATGGAGGGCCTGTAGCCCATCCACAGCTTCGGTTCGCCATCGCTGCGCAGGTCCGGCAGCAGGTCGCGGCCCTGACGCCAGAGCATGCGCGCACGCTGCATGTCGGGCGGCGCTTCGAGCCCGGCAATCTCGACCGTTCCGGCCAGGCGCATCCCGCCTTCCATGCTGGTGGCAAAGAATTTCCGGTCCATGTCCGAAACCGGACGCGAAAGGCTCACGCCCGGGTCGGGGATCATGCAGTGATAGCCGCGTTCGGTTTCCAGGGGTATGCGGTCACCCAATGCCAGGGCCAGAGAGCGACTGAAGGCACCGGCGGCAATCACCAGCCGGTCTACCGGAATCGTGTCTTCCCTGGTCAGCAGCGCCTCGGCCCGGCCGTCGGCCGAGCGCCGGATACCGGTGATCTCGCGGGCCAGGAACGCGCCGCCCGCGGCGCGGAATTCCTCGTACAGCGCTTCGCCCATGGCCTGCGGGTCCACCGTATGGGCGCTCCCCGGGACGTAGATCGCGCGCTGGAAGGCGGCAGACACCGCGGGTTCGAGCTTGCGAATCTCCTCGGGCCCCAGCAGTTCGAACGCCACACCGGCAGCGCGACGCAATTCCATTCCGAACCGGTCGCCGGCGGACCATTCCGTCTTGCGGGTCAGCCAAAGCTGGCCGTTATGGCACAGAAACCGCTGCGCGATCGCCGGCGACAGAAGATCGTGCCATTCTTCCACCGCCGTTGTTGACAGTGACACCATCGCCGCGGAACTGCGCCGGGCGGGTCCGGCCATCCCGGCGCGCAGCCAGCGCAGCAGCCAGGGAAGGGCGCGCGGAAGGTATGACCAGCGCACCGCCAGCGGGCCGTTGCTGTCCAATAGCCACCCGGGCACCTGTCGGGCCATTCCGGGCAGGGCGATGGGAACCACCGCCCCGCTGCTGATTGAGCCTGCGTTGCCCGAAGACGTGCCCGAAGCCGGTGGGTCGCGGTCTACCAGGGTAACCCCGAAGCCGGCTTTCTGAAGATGGCGGGCACAGGCCAGCCCCACCACGCCGGCGCCGACAACGATGACTGCGCCTGCCGGCGCTTCCTGCCCAAAGGGCATGGCCTGATCCGTTCAGCTATGGGCGGTGACCACGATCTCGATCAGGGTCGTGGGGGTGCCGAGGTCTGCCACCCCCACGGTGGCGCGGGCAGGCAGGTGTTCGGCGGGCATCCAGGCTGTCCAGGCGTCGTTCATCTCGCCCTTGAGGCTCATGTCGGTGATGAAGATCTGCGCCGAGAGAATCCGTGTCTTGTCGGACCCGGCAAGCGCGAGAAGCTTGTCGATCTTGGCACAGATCTGACTTGTCTGCCCGCCCATGCCCACAGAGGTGTCGTCGGCGGTGATCCCGCCCAGATACACCACGCCACCGTGTTCCACCACGCGGTGCATGATCTTGGTCTGTTCGATTCGCTTGGTCATGGTCTTCCTGTTTCCTTCTGTGTGGTCGTTTCGGCCGGATGCAGGTTGCCGGTCACATGCACGCGACACCGGTTGGCCTGCGGGGATCGGAGGCACCTTCCATCACGCCGCGCTTGAGGTCGGCGCGAATCATGCAGACGCCACCAGCCAGATAATCCCATTCAGGCCAGCTGCGGGCATCATGGCCAAGGGTGCGCAGCGCCTCGATCGTGTCGCTGTCGATGCGGCTCTCGAGGTTGAGCAGCCCCGGCGAATAGGGATGCGGACTGGACGAACGCGGAAAGCTTGACGTGGCAAAGCGCGGCTGATCGATGGCGTCCTGTGGTGCCATGCCCCAGATCAGCTGGTTCAGCATCACCTGCAGCATCGCCTGCGGTTGCACGTCATTTCCCGGCGATCCTATCGGCATGATCCATTCGCCCTTTCGGCGCAGCAGGCCCGGGTTGGGCGTGAGCCGCGGGCGTTTGCCGGGTGCCATGACCGCAGGGATGCGCGGATCGGTCCAGGATTGTGCGCCACGGGAGGACGGGGCGAACCCGAGCCCCGGGATGATCTCGGATGCTGCGGAACCGTCGCTGGGCGTGGCCGATACGGCATTTCCGTGCCGGTCCACCACGCAGATATAGGAGGTGTCGAGCTGCCCGG
>SKWP01000350.1 GCA_007128865.1 Paracoccaceae bacterium | reverse complement strand
GGGTGAAATCCGCAGACCCGGCAAGCGCCCTGGCGTCGGCGCGCATCCAGTCGGGCACCGGTGCTGCGGCCGCGGCCTCGGCCGCGCGGACGATGGGGGCATAGCCCGTGCAGCGGCAGAGGTTGCCGGCCAGCACCGTGTCGTGGTCGCGCCGGCCCTGCAGATGCGCCACCGCCATCGACACCACGAAACCCGGCGTGCAGAAGCCGCACTGGCTGGCGTGGTGATCCACCATCGCCTGCTGGACCGGGTGCAGGCTGCCGTCGGGGCCGGCGATGCCCTCGACGGTGCGCACCGCCCGGCCATGCAGTTGCGGCAGCAACAGGATGCAGGCGTTGAGGGCGCGCACGCCGCCCGCATCGGTGACCATCACCGTGCAGGCGCCGCAGTCGCCTTCGTTGCAGCCTTCCTTGGTGCCGGTCAGGCCGCGATGATCGCGCAGCCAGTCGAGCAGGGTGGCGGTGGGCGACGCGCCGGCGATCCGCACCGGTGAGCCGTTGAGAAGGAATGCGATTTCTTTCATGCCGGTGCCGTCGTTCGGGTCCGGACCGGGCTTGCCTGCCGTTCGCGGCAGGCGGCATCCCGATCCCCGTCAGGCCAGAAGAAGCGCGTTTGCCGTCGTCTGCAAGGGTTTTCTGTCTCGAGCCACGATGGCTGCCGTGGGCTGCCGCGCTGCCGGGCGGCAGGAGCAATTCGCCGCTTTCGCCAGCGACGGCATCGACCTATGCTGCGGCCATGCCGAACGCCCCCCGATTCATCCATCTGCGGCTGCACACGGAATATTCGCTGCTGGAAGGCGCGGTTCCGGTCAGGGCGCTGCCGGGGCTTGCCGCGCAGATGGGCATGCCGGCGGTGGCCGTGACCGATACCAACAACCTGTTCTGCGCGCTGGAGTTTTCGGTGGAGGCGGCGGGCAGGGGTATCCAGCCCATCCTTGGCTGCCAGATCGACGTCGCCTTCGAGGCGGTGGTGCCGGGCGAGCGGCCGCGCCCGCCGGCGCCGCTGGTGCTGCTGGTTCAGGATGCCGCTGGCTGGGGCAATCTGCTGAAGCTGAATTCCTGCCTGTATCTGGGTGCGGATCGTGACCGGCCGCAGGTGACGCTGGACGAGCTGGAGGCGCATGCGGCGGGGCTGATCTGTCTTTCCGGCGCGGCGGAAGGGCCGGCCGGCCAGCTGATCCGGGCCGGTCAGGCGGCGCGGGCGGAGGCATTGCTGGGGCGTCTTGCCTTGGCCTTTCCCGACCGGTTCTATGTGGAGTTGCAGCGCCATCCCGGCGAGGGGGGGCGGTATACCGAGGCCGAGAGCGCGACCGAGCGCCCGCTTGTCGAGATGGCCTACCGTCTTGGCCTGCCGCTGGTGGCGACAAACGACGTGCATTTCACCCGGCCCGACATGTACGAGGCCCATGATGCGCTGTTGTGCATTTCCGAGGGCGCCTATGTCGACCAGTCGGCGCCGCGCCGGCGCCTGACCGCGCAGCATTACCTCAAGACGCCCGAGGAAATGGCAGCGCTGTTTGCCGATCTGCCCGAGGCGCTGGAGAACACCGTCGAGATTGCGCGCCGCTGCGCGTTCATGGCCCGCAAGCATTCGCCGATCCTGCCGCGCTTTGCAGAGGACGAGGTCGAGGAGCTGCGCCGGCAGGCGCGCGAGGGGCTGGCGGCGCGTCTGGCCAGTGTTCCGCATGCCGCGTCCGAGCAGGCCTATCGCGACCGGCTCGACTACGAGATCGGCGTGATCGAGGGAATGGGCTTTCCGGGCTATTTCCTGATCGTTGCCGACTTCATCAAATGGGCCAAGGCGCGGGGCATCCCCGTCGGCCCCGGGCGGGGTTCGGGGGCGGGCAGCCTGGTGGCCTGGGCGCTGACCATCACCGATCTGGACCCGCTGCGCTATGGCCTGCTGTTCGAACGCTTCCTGAACCCCGAGCGGGTCAGCATGCCCGATTTCGACATCGATTTCTGCATGGACCGCCGCGAGGAGGTGATCCGCCATGTGCAGGAAAAATACGGCCGCGACCGGGTGGGCCAGATCATCACCTTCGGCGCGCTCTTGTCCAAGGCGGCGGTGCGCGATGTGGGCCGGGTGCTGCAGTTGCCCTATGGCCAGGTCGACCGGCTTTCCAAGATGATCCCGCTGGAGGGGGTCAAGCCGGTCTCGGTCAGCAAGGCGCTGGCCGACGAGCCGCGCCTGCGCGAGGCGGCGCGCGAAGAGGTGGTGGCCCGGCTGCTGGATTACGCGGCAAAGATCGAGGGGTTGTTGCGCAATGCCTCGACCCATGCGGCCGGTGTGGTGATCGGCGACCGGCCGCTGGACGAGCTGGTGCCGCTTTACCGCGACCCGCGCTCGGACATGCCGGCGACGCAGTTCAACATGAAATGGGTCGAGGCCGCGGGGCTGGTCAAGTTCGACTTTCTGGGGCTCAAGACGCTGACGGTGATCCAGAATGCCGTCGACATGCTGGCGCGGCGCGGCGTGGTGCTGGATATCGCCGCGATCCCGCTGGACGACGAAAAGACCTATCAGCTTTACGCCAGTGCCCGGACGGTTGCGGTGTTCCAGGTCGAAAGCTCGGGCATGATGGACGCGCTGCGGCGCATGCGGCCGACCTGCATCGAGGATATCGTGGCGCTGGTCGCCCTCTACCGCCCCGGCCCGATGGAGAACATCCCCCAGTACTGCGAGGTCAAGAACGGCCAGCGCGAGCGCGTCTCGATCCACCCGCTGATCGACCATATCCTCGAGGAAACACAGGGCATCATCGTCTATCAGGAACAGGTGATGCAGATCGCCCAGGAGATGGCGGGCTATTCGCTGGGCGGCGCCGACCTGTTGCGCCGGGCGATGGGCAAGAAGATCGCCGCCGAGATGGCGCGCGAGCGTCCGAAATTCGTGGCCGGTGCGGTGGCCAACGGGGTGGACGAAAAGAAGGCCGCCGAGGTCTTCGACCTGCTGGAGAAATTCGCCAATTACGGCTTCAACAAGTCGCATGCGGCGGCCTATGCGGTGGTCAGCTACCAGACCGCCTGGCTCAAGGCCAATCACCCGGTCGAATTCATGGCCGCGGTGATGAACTGCGACATCCACCTGACCGACAAGCTCAATGTCTACCGGCGCGAGGTCGACCGGCTGGATATTCCGATCGTGCCGCCCTGCGTCAACCGTTCCGATGCCACCTTCGATGTCGCCGACGGCGCGATCCTTTATGCGCTCGGGGCGCTCAAGGGCGTCGGGGTCGAGGCGATGCGGCTGATCGTGACGGCGCGCGGGCAGGCGCCCTTTGCCACGCTTTTCGACTTCGCGCGGCGGGTGGATCTGCGCCGGGTCGGCAAGCGGGCGCTCGAGATGATGGCGCGGGCCGGGGCCTTTGATGCGCTCGACCGCAACCGCCGCCGGGTGTTCGAAAGCCTTGATGCGCTGGTTGCCTATTCGGCCGCGGTTCAGGATGCGCGGGCCTCGGCGCAGGTGTCGCTGTTCGGCGAGGCCGGCGCCGACCTGCCCGAGCCGCGCATCCCCGCCGTCGAAGACTGGGAACCGGCCGAGCGGCTGGCGGCCGAGCATCAGGCCGTGGGCTTCTATCTGTCGGGCCATCCGCTGGACGATTATGCCGGGGCGCTGCGCCGGTCGCAGGTTCTGAGCCTTGCCGAGGTCACGGCAAAGGCGCGTTCGGCGCCGCTGGTGGCGCGCATCGCCGGCTCTGTTGCCGGCCGGCAGGAACGCAAATCGGCGCGCGGAAACCGCTTTGCCTTCGTGCAGCTTTCCGACCCCACCGGGCTTTACGAGGTCACGGTATTCTCGGAGACGCTGGAGGCCTGTCGCGCGATGCTGGAGCCGGGCAGCAATGTGGTTCTGACCGTCGAGGCGACGACGGAGGCCGAAACGCTGAAACTGCTGGCGCGCAGCGTGCAGCCGGTCGATGCCGTCGTCGCCGGGGCAGGGGCGCCGGGGCTGCGGATTCATCTCGAAAGCCCGGCGGCGCTGGCATCGGTCGCCGCGCTGCTGACCGGCCCGGCCGCAGGGGCCGATCCGGCCCGCGGGCCGGTTCGGTTCTGCATCGCGGATCAGGATCGCGTGCAGGAATACGATATCGAGATCGGCGACAGGCTGCCGGTTTCGCCGCGTATCCGCGGTGCCATCCGGACTCTCGAAGGTGTTCTGGCGGTTGAGGATTTCTAGCGCGTTTCCGCGATCGGCACCTGTATCGAGGCAATGCCGGATACCCGCGCACCAGCGCCGGGAGAATTGTTGGAGGAGGCGCGCATGACAACCATAGGCTTTCTGGTTCGAACCGGGCGTTACGGGATTGCCGACGGGCTTCGGGCCGCGCATCCCGAGGTGGAATTCCTTGTCGCCGACAGCATTGATGCGTTGCGGCCGGCGCTTGGCCGGATGGATGCGCTGATCGTCGCAACGCCGCTTTATTCACCGGCCGTGGCCGATCTGCTGCGAAACGAGGCTCCGCGACTGCGCTGGATGCAGACGCTGTCGTCGGGTGTGGATTCGGTGCTGAAACACGGCCTGCCGGCACAGCTGACCTTGACCAGCGCCATTGGCGCCCACGCCGCGCCGGTGGCCGATCATGCCATGGCACTGCTGCTGGCGCTGTTTCGCGGTGTGCCTTCGATTGCTCTTGGTCAGGCACGGCGGCAGTGGGCGCAGGCCAGCCAGCGTGCCGGGCTGCGCGAGATAGAGGGCTGCCGCGCCGCGATGCTTGGCTATGGCCATATCGGCCGCGGCATTGTCCGGCGATTGCAGGCATTCGGCGCCACGGTCACGGCGGTCAACCGCACGGGGCAGGGCGCGGGTGAGGCGGAAAGGCTGTTGCCGGTCTCAGCCCTGTCCGATGCTCTGGTCGGTGCGGATATCCTGATGCTGTGCCTTCCGGGCGAGGCCGCATCGCGGCCGCTTGTGGATGGTCCGGCGCTTGATCTGCTGGCGCCGGGGGCGGTTGTGGTCAATGTCGGGCGGGGCAGCAGCCTCGATACCGCAGCGCTTGTGGAGCGTTTGCGCAGCGGGCATCTGGCCGGCGCCGCGCTCGATGTCTTCGAGCATGAACCGCTGGCGCCCGATGATCCGCTGTGGACCGAACCGGGGCTGATCGTTTCGCCGCATCTGGCCGGAAACGGCGACGGCGTCGCCGCCCGGATCGAGGCGCTGATTGCCGACAACCTGCAACGCTTCCTGAACGGGGACGCGTTGCGCAATCGGGTGACGCGGTGATGAACGCGCTGTGCGGGGTGGGCTGATCGCTTCGGTCGGCCAATGCCCCCCGTGCCGGCCCCGGCATCCCGACCCTGTCAGCCCTTTTCGCGGCGGACCCAGCGCGACCTGGATGCGATATCGTCGATCTCCATGCCTTCGGCTGCCCAGCCGTCAAAGCCCGGCCCGAGATGCGAGACGTTTCGGTACCCCATTTCCATCATCGCAACCGCCCCCAGGACCGAGCGCGCACCGCCAGCGCAGTACAGCACATACCGGGCGTCTTCGGCAAAGAACGGGCGATGATACCTTGAGCCCGGATCGGCCCAGAATTCCAGCATTCCGCGCGGCACGTGACGGGCGCCGGGTATGGCGCCGCGGTCGATGCGTTCCTGAAGCTCGCGGATGTCCACGATCACCAGGTCGGGCGCGTTGCCGCGCAGGCTGTCAAGGTCTTCACAGGTAAGCGTCGGCACCCGCGGGCGCAGGCCTTCGATCCAGTCAAGGGTATTGCGGATGGACATGGCGTCTCCGTTCAGTGCTGATTGCCGAGGTGTTGTGCCCCCGCCGCGCGTGCAAGGTCAAGGGCGCGCGGGCGCTGTACATGCCCGTACCATGCGCGCGTGGTCTTGCCGGCCATGGGGCCGGTGGCCGGGCAAAACGCCATTGCGTCCCCGTGCAAATTCGTGAACAAGGCGGGCATGTTCACCAAAAGTGCGGTTGCCGCCGTGTCCTGGTGGCGGCCTGAAGGCGCTGCTTTGCCATTCATTCACCTTCAGCGCCTTGCAGGCCGGGAAATGCGGAAATGATCCGGCTCGTCATTGGCCTCGGCTGTCTCGGGGCGGCCTTTGCGGTCGGCTACGCCTTTGACAACTGGAACGTGCCGTTGGCCTGGGTGCTGGGGCCACTGGTTGCCACCGCGGCGCTTTCCATGTCCGGCGTGCAGACGCCGACCTCCGAACCGACCCGGCGCTTCGGTCAACTGGTGATCGGGATAGGACTGGGCCTGAACATGAGTGCGGCGCTGGTGCTGGGCGCGCTTCCCCTGGTTCCGCTGATGCTGGCGGCGGCGTTTGCCGCGGTCATGGTGACATCATTCTTCAGTGTCTTTCTGGCAGTTGCCGGCCGCATCGACAGGCTTACGGCCTATCTGGCCATGATGCCGGGCGGGCTTTCCGAAATGGCCAATATCGGTGCCAGGGCCGGCGCTCGCGCCGAGCCGATTGCGATCGGGCAGGCAATCCGGCTGGCGCTTGTGGTGCTGTTGCTGCCACCTGCGATTCTTGCGCTGGGCATCACCGGGGAGTTCCTGCTTCTCGATGCCGCCCGGGCCTTGCCGCTGCCGCATGTGCTGGCGTTGTTTCCGGTCGGCCTGTGCGGGGTGTGGGCGATGCGCAAGCTTGGCGCGGCCAACCCCTGGCTCCTGGGCGGGCTGATCGCGACCGGCCTGATCGCCTCGTTCGATCTGGTCAGCGGTCAGTTGCCTGCATGGCTGTTCAATACCGGCCAGTTCCTGCTGGGGATCGCCACCGGCGCGCGGTTTCGTCGCGACATTCTTGGCCGGTTACCGCGTCTGGCACTGCTGATGTCGCTCTGCATTCTGGTCATCGGCGTGGTGCTGTTCGGGGCCGGCTGGCTGGTTTCGCTGCTCAGCGGCCTTGACCTGGCAACCGCAGCACTTGCGACTTCGGCCGGCGGCGTGGCCGAGATGGCGCTGACGGCAAAGTTCCTGCAGCTGAACGTCGCCCTCATTCTCGCGTTTCACGTCCTGCGGGCGTTCCTGGTAAACGGTTTCGCGATCCAGCTTTACAACGTCTTGTCAAGGATCAGGTACTTCGATGGGGTCGGATGGGTTGCCGCAGCACTGCTTGGCGGCCGGCACCGGGGCTGAGCGCCAATCCGATGCCGCATCGGTTCGGGAGGCACGGGCGGGGAAAGGCGGTTGGCCGGCCGAAGGGACCAAACGGGCACCGATTCACAAGCCCATGGCCATCGCGGGCTTGTACTGGTTCACCCCGCCCAGCAGCCTGCCCGTTTCCGGCTCCACCATGACCGCATTCGGCCGGCCGAAATAGCTGGTCGAAAAGGTTTCCTCACGCAGATCGAGCCGATGGCCAAGGTTTTCGAGCGCCGCAAGCCGCTCGGCCCCGATGCGCAGGTCGGCGACGGTGACAGGGCCTTCCGAATGCACCCGCGGGGTGTTGACCGCCGCCTGCGGGCCCATGGCGTGGTCGATCATGTTCACGATGGAGTGGATCACCGAGGAAATGACCCGCCTGCCGCCGGGCGCCCCAACCGAGAACAGCGGCTTTCCGTCGCGCAGCGCGATGACCGGGGCGCCGGCGGTCAGGATCCGTCGGCCCGGCGCCAGCGAGTTGATCCGTCCGGGTACAGGGTCGAACCACATGGTGCCGTTGTTCAGGACGATCCCGGTATCCCGCGCCACCACGGCAGACCCGAAATGCTGGCCCAGGGTGGACAGCAGCGAAACCATGTTGCGGTCCCGGTCGATGACGGTCAGATGGGTGGTCATCCCTTCGCCGCCGTGGCCTGATGGCCCTGCGGGCGCACCCGATCCCGCATCATGGGGCCATGGATTGCCGGCGGTTGCCTGCGGCCATGCGCGCTGCGGATCGATCTGTCGGCGCCGTTCGTCCGCGTAGCCTTTCGACAACAGACCGGCGACGGGAACCGCCATGCTGCCGGCATCGCCCAGATGCGCGAGGCGATCTGTAAAGGCAAGCCTCTGCGCCTCGGCAATCAGGTGCAGTTCGGCGACACTGCCGGCGCCAAGGGCGGCAAGGTCAAAGCCTTCCAGCATCCGCAGGGCCTGTGCCACGGTGGGAAAACCGGTGTTTTCCAGCCCGCCCACGATCATGCAATCCCGGTATGGGACGGAAAGACCACCCTCGGAAACGCGGATGCGATAGCTGGCCATGTCCTCGAAGGTGATGAGCCCGCCATTGGCCTGCATGTCGGCGGCGATACGCTCGGCGATTTCACCGCGATAGAAGACGTCGGCACCGCCAGCGGAAATCAGGCGCAGGCTTTGCGCAAGATCCGGCTGGCGAAAGATGTCGCCTTCCACACCCAGCATGGGCGCGCGGTAACAGGCGCCGTCGGGCCGGTACATCACCCGGCGGCTTTCGGCAAAGCGTTGCAGGCGGTGCTGGTTGACCGCCATGCCCAGGGCGACATACCAGTCCACCGCAAAGCCCTGCTCGGCATGGTGGATCGCCGGGGCCAGCACGGCCGCGCGATCCAGCCGGCCGAAGGCTTCATGCGCCGCCAGCAGACAGGCAGGCATGCCGGGCACCGCCGGTGTCATGTAGCCGGTGTTGTTGGCGTCGTCGGCCACCTCGGGCCAGCCGTAAAGCCCCGCCGCCCCGCCATCGCCCGAGATCGGAAACTGATCGGCCCGCGTCGCCGCAGGCAGGGCGCCGGAGCCGTCGAAGACATGGGTTCTGCCGGTGGCCGCCTCGTGCCAGACCAGCACGGCGATGCCGCCAAGCCCGCTGTTGAACGGCTCCACCACACCGACCGCAAAGCCCGCGGCAATGGCCGCATCCATGGCGTTGCCGCCCTGCTTCAGCATCGCGATACCGGCCTCGGTGGCCTGCGGATACATGGTTGCAACGATCGCTTCGTCCGAGGAAACCTCGGTCTTGCCGATGCGCCATTCGCTGGCTTTGGTCATCGCTTGTCGGTCCCCTCCGCAGCCATGTCTAATCGTATACGCATGTACCGGTGTTGCCCAGACCTTTCCTTGCCACTGTCCAGGCGGGCGAAACCGGCCCAAAGCGCCCCTGGGCTGCACCGGATTGACGCAATCGCCCCGGCAAGGCTTTTGCATGTGCAGAAATGGCACTAACGTTGCCGCCGGAAAATGGCGGCGATGCGGCTGCCGAGGTCAGGGAAACCCGCTGCATGTCGTCAAGAACCAGACCACAACTCAAGATGACGCCGCTGGTGCCCAGGACGCTGGTGGAACAGGCCGTCGAAGCCATCATGCTGGCGGCTGCGGCCGGCGATCTGCGCCCGGGAGAGCGGGTTGTCGAAGCCGAGATTTCGCGCGAGCTTGGAATCAGCCGGGTTCCGGTGCGCGAGGCGCTGCGCCTTCTCGAAAGCCAGGGACTGGTGGAAAACATTCCCTATCGCGGCATGCGGCTGATGACCGTGGACGCCGAGCAGGTTCGCAACACGCTCGAAGTACGGTTCGCGCTGGAGCGGCTTGCAGTCGAGAAATACCTCGACGCGGCCGAGACGCGAAAGATCGACCTTGCGCCCCTGCGGCAGAGCCTTGATGCCATGAACCAGGCCGCCCGCAACGGCGACAGCTATGGTCTGGCGCTGGCCGATACCGGGTTTCACCGTGCCTTGTGCGGCCTTACGGGAAACCGGGTGCTGGTGGATACCTGGGAGCCGCTATCGCGCCGGATGACGGTGATCTTCGGCATTGCCGCCACCCGCAAGGCCATGCGCGGGATCGTCGAGGAACACGAAGACCTGCTTGCGGCAATCGAGCGGCGCGAACGCGAGCCGCTGATCGCCCTGCTGCGCGAACACAGCTTTTCCTACCTCAAGCTGGACACGTCCGAAGCGGCGCAGCAGGGGATCGTCAGGCCGCAACCGTCCTGAGCCGCGCAATCAGGAAAACCCGTCCTCGGCGGCCTGCTGCCATTCGCGGGCCAGATTGCCGAAGCGCGTGAAACGGCCTTCGAAACTCAGCTCGACCGGGCCGATCGGGCCGTGGCGCTGCTTGCCGACGATGACCTCGGCCTTGCCATGGACGCGGCCCATGATTTCCTGCCACTTGGCCATTGCCTCAAGGTCATGGTCGCCGGGCTTTTCGCGTTCGCGATAATACTCCTCGCGGAAAACGAACATGACCACATCGGCGTCCTGTTCGATCGAGCCGGATTCGCGGAGGTCCGAAAGCTGTGGCCGCTTGTCCTCGCGCGATTCGACCTGACGCGACAACTGCGACAGCGCGACCACGGGGATGTCCAGTTCCTTGGCGATGGCCTTCAGCCCCTGGGTGATTTCAGACACCTCGTTGACCCGGTTTTCCGAACGTCCGGAGGCACGCACCAGTTGCAGGTAATCCACGATCAGCACATCGAGCCCATGGGTCCGCTTGAGCCTGCGCGCGCGTGCGGCGAGCTGCGAAATCGGCAGCGCCGGCGTATCGTCGATGTATAGCGGGCAGGATTCGAGTTCCTTTGCGGCATCGACGAAGCGGCGGAATTCGGCCTCGGTCAGGTCGCCGCGGCGGATCTGGTCGCTGGGCACCTCCGAGGCTTCCGATAGGATCCGCGCCGCAAGCTGTTCGGCCGACATCTCGAGACTGAAAAAGCCCACGACACCACCGTTCACGGCGCCTTCGCGTCCGTCAGGCAGGCTTCCCCGGCGGTAGGCCCGGGCGACGTTGAAGGCGATGTTGGTGGCCAGCGCCGTCTTGCCCATCGAAGGCCGCCCGGCAAGGATAAGCAGGTCGGAACGGTGCAGCCCGCCAAGCTTGCGGTCCAGGTCGATAAGGCCGGTGGAAAGCCCCGCCAGCCCGCCATCGCGCTGATAGGCGGCCGCAGCCACCGAAACCGCATCGGTCACCGCCTTCAGGAAGGACTGGAAACCGCGGCTGGCATGGCCCTTTTCGCCCAGCTGGTAAAGGCGCTGTTCGGCCTCCACGATCTGGTCCTGGGGTTCGCTGTCCACCTCCATGCGTGCGGCGCGCGCGGTGATGTCGCGCCCCAGCGCCATGAGCTCCCGGCGCACGGCCAGATCATGGATCATCTGCGCATAATCACGCGCCGCATAGGCCGAAATCGCCGCTCCGGCCAGCCGCGCAAGATACGCCGCCCCGCCCAGCGCCTTGAGGCCCTCGTCATCCTCGAGAAACGCCTTCAGCGTGACCGGCGAGGCCAGCGCGTTCTTCTGGATGCGGGCCGCCGCAACCTCGAAGATGCGGCCGTGCAGGGGTTCGAAGAAATGCTCTGCCTTGACCAGCGCGGAAATGCGGTCATAGACGTCGTTGTTGGTCAGGATCGCCCCAAGAAGCTGCTGTTCGGCCTCGATGTTGTGGGGGATCCTTTCGGATGCCTCGTCATCGTCCTGCCGGATCCTGGCGACCTCGTTCAACTGCCCGCTCCTTGTCCCTGCCTGCCGGTTATGATGCCGCCCCGCCTGCATCAGGGCCCCGGCTGGCTGTTCATACCCCAGCCCGCCGCCTCCGACAATCTTGCGCATCCCGGTGGAGAACCCGCCGCGAACCCTGTGGACAAACCCTGTACAGCGCCCACCGGCGGCGCGGCCAGCCATATCTTGTGCGCCCCGACGGCCACTCTACCACAGAACGCGATTCGCTGCGCGGGGTTTCTGGCGGATTGTGGGTGGATCCGATCAGGCCGCCGGCGGTGTCCAGTCCCGCGGGGCATGCAGGAAGGCTTCGACCGCGTCCAGCGTCGCGGTGTCGAAATCGCCGCCGCGCCGGGCCTCTTCCAGAACATCCCACCATGTGGCCAGCCGGTGCAGGCGCACCCCGGCCGCGGCCAGCGCCGGTTCGGCTTCGGGGAAAATATCGTAGAAGAAGATCACCGCGGTGTGCCCGCATTCTGCCCCGGTGTCGCGGATCGCCTGCACGAAACTCAGCTTCGATCCGCCGTCGGTGGCCAGATCCTCGACCAGCAGCACCCGCTGCCCCGGATGCATCTCGCCCTCGATCCGGGCGTTGCGGCCGTAGCCCTTGGGCTTCTTGCGCACATAGCTCATCGGCAGCGCCATCCGTTCGGCCACCAGCGCGGCAAAGGGAATGCCGGCCGTTTCGCCGCCGGCGATGTTGTCGAAAGCCTCGAAACCGGCATCGCGCATCACCGTGCAGGTCAGGAAATCCATCAGCGCGGCACGGATGCGCGGATAGCTTATCAGCTTGCGGCAGTCGATATAGGTCGGCGACCGGAAGCCGGACGCAAAGGTGAAGGGCTCTGCGGCGTTGAAATGCACCGCGCGGATATCCAGCAGCATGCGCGCGGTGAGGCGGGCCATGGTCGCAGCGTCGGTCCGGGTGTCTGGAATCATCACGAAACCTCGGAAGGGGGCGCATCCTCGACACGCCAGAACAGCGGAAAACCCGGGTCGAACAGCGTCACGCTGCCCGCACCGGTGGCAAGCCTGGCCGGAAGCTCCAGCGGCGTTTCGCCCCGTACCATCGCAATGCGGCCGGCATTGACCGGAAGGCCATAATAGCCCGCGCCATGGCGCGAGACGAAGCCTTCGAGCCGGTCGAGCGCGGCCTCATCCTCGAACACATGGGCAAGGATCGGAAGCGTGTTGGTGGCGGTAAAGCAGCCGGCACAGCCGCAGGCGCTTTCCTTGGCGTCGTCGGTATGCGGTGCGCTGTCGGTTCCAAGAAAGAAACGTGCATCGCCCGAGGTCGCGGCGGCGCGCAGGGCCAGACGATGGGTTTCGCGCTTGGCCACCGGCAGGCAGTAGTAATGCGGCCTGATGCCGCCGGCGAGGATATGGTTGCGGTTGATCACCAGGTGATGGGTGGTGATGGTGGCGGCAAGGCCGGCATCGACCGAACGGACATAGGCGACCGCGTCGGCAGTGGTCACATGCTCCATGATCACCCGCAACCCGGGGATGGCACGGCGGATCGGGTCGAGCACCGTGTCGATGAACACCGCCTCGCGGTCGAAGATGTCCACCGCCGGGTCGGTCACCTCGCCATGCACGCACAGCGGCACGCCGGCTTGGGCCATCGCCTCGAGCACCGCGCGCACACGGTCGAAATCGCGCACGCCCGAGGCGGAATTGGTGGTTGCCCCGGCCGGGTAGAGCTTGACCGCCGTGACCAGTCCGCTGGCATGGGCATCCACCACATCCGCGGGGTCGGTTTCCTCGGTCAGGTAGAGCGTCATCAGCGGCGTGAAATCGGCGCCCGGCGGCATCGCGGCCAGGATGCGGTCGCGATAGGCCGCTGCATCCGCCGATGTCACCACCGGGGGCACGAGATTGGGCATCACGATGGCGCGGGCGAAATGGCGCGCGCTTTCCGGCAGGACTGCGCGCAGCATCGCGCCGTCGCGCAGATGCAGGTGCCAGTCGTCGGGGCGGGTGAGGGTCAGGCGTCGGATCATGGCGGCACGCCTACACAATCCTGCCGGGGCTGGCCAGAGGCTTGCGCGAGGTGCCGGCATGGCATTGCCTGCACCGGCGCGGGGGGCTGTCTGCCCCCCGTCGCGCTGCGCGCGACTCCCCCCGAGGATATTTGCACCAGGTGATTGGCATGTCGGGCGCGGCGCCTTGCAGAGCGTCTAGAGCCGAACCGCGCCGGCCGCGCCCCGGATTTC
>SKWP01000002.1 GCA_007128865.1 Paracoccaceae bacterium | reverse complement strand
CTGCGACCCGTCCGGACGCAGGGCTATTTCGGTCAGGAACTGGCCCGGGATCGGGCTGGTCGAACCGACCAGCGCCTGACGGCCGAAGTCGTAGGGTTTTTCGAGCTTTTCCCATGCCGTCGAATCCATGTCGAACGGGTTGCGGATCAGGCCGACCTTGTTGCCGAGATTGTGCCGAAGCTCGATCTCGTAGGCTATCCGCGAGTCGATCATCAGATATCGCGACAGATCGTAATCGGCGACGAAGGCATAGCTGAGGTCGGGCATCAGCGCGATGCCGGCCGGATAGCGGATGTCGAGGTCGTATTTCTGGCTGCTCACCGGGCGATAGTCATCGATCAGGATCGACGTGAAGGGGATCGCGAAGCCGGCGTACTTGACCCCGATACGGCCCTTGTTCAGCTCCAGCGGAAAGCTGGTTGTGGTGTTGGTATCGCTGTTGGTCCGGATTTCGCGGACCCGCGTGGTAAAGGCGTTCGGATCGGCGTTGGTGATCTCGAGCGTGTACACGCCGCGCTTGAAATCGCCGCGCGAGACGAACATCAGCTTGTTCGGATCGCCGGCAGCGGCAACGATGTCATAGGGGTCGCGCCCGGCGCGGATCGGCTCGCCGATGAGGGTCGCATAGGTGCGCGGCGTTCCGGTGCTGGCGTCGCCGATGTTCCGGGGATCGACGTCGATGACATAGATCTTTCCGTCATCGCCGCCGCCGCGCGCCCATCCGTTGGTGCCGAAGATGTTGGACGCCGGCACCGCCACAAACAGCTTGGTGCCGTCGGCGTTCAACGCCAGCGCATTGATCTTGCCGCCGGTGATCGGCAGAAGATCCTGGATCGGCAGCGATACCTGATGGAAGTTCAGGTAGTTCTGCGTCCCCGGCCGCAGATCGACGATGAACACCTTGCCGTTGCCGGCAGCATAGAGGGTGTTTCCGTCGGGGCTGAGCGCCAGTTTCTGGATCTGGCCGGGAAGCTCGATGATGTCGCCCTTGCCGGGCAGGCCCATGCCGGCGTTGAACTGCCGCAGGGTCAGCATGTCGATGATCGCGACGCCCTGATCATGGGCGACATAGGCTGCAGCCAGATCGCCCGACATCAGCACGTCATTGGGCCAGCCGAACAGTGCCGCGCCGCGGTTGAAAAGCGGGATCTCGGTCACGAGCTCGGTGGCCGGCGGGCGCACCGGCACCCCGCCACCGCCCCCCGCGGGGGGCGCATCCGGGTCCGGAGACACGCCAAGAACCGGAAGGATGTCGAAGATCTGCACCACCGTCTGGCCGGTCATGTTGCTGCCGCCGACGGCGCCATAGCCGCGCTTGTTGGTGATGGTCAGCTCGCGCGACGAAAGCGGCCGGGTGAAATCGTTCCAGCCGTTGTTCTCGCCGGCGCCGGCCTGTCCGCCGGGCGCCGGGCGTTCGAAGGTGATGCGGGCCTTGGAGGCCAGAATCTCGGCCGGCACGTCAATAACGAAACTGGCGCCATTGTTGCCGATCTCCACCTTGTCGCGGAACGCGTCGCCGGTGACATAGTAGGAGTATTCGCCGATCTGGAAGCGCACGCGCCCGTGTTCCAGCTCGCTGCCGAACAACCCGCGGTTGGGGCTGCCTTCGCCATAGAACAGTTGCGTGCCTTCCAGCCGCATCGCCACGCTGCCATTGGCCTGCTGGAAGCCGAAGCCCTGCGTGAGCACCGGGTTTTCGCCCGCCACGGCCTGCTGCGGGGGGGCATCGACCGAAATGTTGACCCGGCCGATCGCGCCTTCGGCCTCGACCTGGACGCTCGCCGCCTCCCAGTCCTTGCCGTCGAGGTATTTCTTGTAAAGCTGCGCGCGCTGGTTGGCGTTGGACATCGTCATGTTGATGACGAAACCGGCCCCGACGCCGGCCGCAAAGCTGTAAAGCCCGGTCGCGATGGTCGCGCCCGCAACCCCGCCGAAGGCGCTGAGCGCCAGACCGATCCCCAGCGTCGGCATGATGACCGCCGCCGCCTGAAGATAGGACGGAAACCAGAAGCTCGCGTCGAGGATGGGCTGGTTGGCCTTGGCCACCAGGATGTTGCCGCGTTCCGACAGGCCGGGAAACGGGGGCGAGGCCGTGCGGGCCATGCCGTTCTCGTCCACATAGCCGTCATCGACCGGGGTCCAGAGCAGGCCGTATTCGCCGCCCGAAATCTCGGAATAATCCTTCAGAACAAAGAAGAACACCCGTTCGCCCGGCGCCGCCACAGACGGGTCCACCGGGGTGGCGAACTGCACCGCGCCGGTCAGTTCGCCGCCCTCGATGTCGATCACCGCACCGCCGAGAAAGTCGAAGATCGCCGGGGGCGGCACCACCAGATCGGCCTCGTCCACCTTGGTGACGGTGACAACCGGGGCATCGCCGGAAATCTGTCCGCGGCCGATGGCAAGCTCGATCCCGTCGGGCGTGCGAACCACGCCGCCCTCCTCGCCGATCAGGGCGCTGTCGGCGACGATCGGCGAGACGACACGGACGGCCACGCGGTCTTCGGCACCGTGGTAGATGACGGTAACGGTCGTCGTGCCCTCGCCCACGGCGCGGATCAGCCCCTCGTCGGTGACCTCGACCACCCGGGTATCGCCCGAGACATACACCGCGCCATCCTCGTGGGTGGCAAAGCGCTGGCCGCTGGTGCCGACCTGCGTCACCACCTGCCGGGTGCCGCCGTCGAGCGGCAGGGTCACCGCGTCAGGAAAGGCATCGATGCCGAAGAAATACGCCACAGCGCCGCTTCCGGTGCTGGGCAGCCCCACCGTCGCGGCGGTGGCGGCGGCAACCGGGCCGCGTTCGGCCACCAGATGCGTGGTGCCATAGCCGATCCCGGTCACCAGGCCGTTGTCGGACACCCGCACCACGTTCGGATCGGCCGATGTCACGGTGACATAGTCGAAGGGCAGCAGTACATCGGCCGCGTCGTCGTACTGGCCGATCACCACCATTTCCGCCACTTCGCCGGGATCGTCGAAGCGCAGGTTGGTGAACAGCAGATCGATCCGGTTGAGCTCGGCATCCGACACCCGCACGTCGAGCGTGATCGGATCGGAGGACGCATAGCCGTCGTCGGCGATGACGGTGATGCTGCCGGTTCCCGAATAACCCGGGTCGGGCCGCACGCGCATACCCTGCCCGTCGGCGGTCAGCATCGCGGTCACATTCTGTGTATCCAGAATGCGGAAGAACACCGCATCGCCATCGGGGTCGCGGGCGATGTCGGACAGGGCAACGCGCACCGCGCGGTCGACATGGGTAAACACCTCGGGCAGCGTTTCAACCGCCACCGGGGCCACGTTCTGGCGCACGCCGTAATTGACGTTCAGCACCTGGCGGTCGCTGGCATTGATCAGGCCGTCGCCGGTGATGTCGGCGCCCGCGCCGCCGGCTGCCAGCAGCGCGGAATCGAGCCCGTCCACCCCGCCGTCGCGGTTGAGATCGCCGGCCAGGCCGATCTCGAACGACGTCGCCGCACCGGCCGGCAGGTCGAGCCGGTAAAGCCCCGCGGCGTCGAGTGCAAACAGCGCCACGCTGCGCCCGCCGCTGCTGTTGAACGACACCAGCCGGGCGCCGTCGAGTTCCGGCCTGACGCCGGGCGAGGCCACGTCCACACGCAGGATCACCCGCCCGCCGGCGGCCGCGCGCAGCTCGCTCTCGCGCAGGCTGACGACATAGCTCGTGGTCGCGGTCGAGGCCGGAACCGCCACCACGCGGCCGGTCATGGTGGACAACCCGCCAAGATCCTCGGCGATGGGGCGGGTCGT
>SKWP01000138.1 GCA_007128865.1 Paracoccaceae bacterium | reverse complement strand
TCCTACAACTTTTCTTTCTCTATCAAGATTTTTAAGAAGCAGGGAGGAGGAAGACCGTGACCGATGCCCTGATCCTCGCTTACCCGTGGCTGCGCGCGCTGCACATCATGGCTGTGATCGCCTGGATGGCGGGCCTGTTCTATCTGCCGCGGCTGTTTGTTTACCATGCCGAACGGGCAAAGGCCGGCGATGTGCTGGATGTGACCTTTCAGGTGATGGAAGAGAAGCTGCTGAAGGTGATCATGCATCCGGCGATGATCGTATCCTGGGGCGCCGGTCTGTGTCTGGTTGCGGTGCCGGGCGTGGTGCAGTGGGATGCGATCTGGCCATGGACCAAAGGTGCGGCGCTGATCGGCATGACGTGGTTTCACGTCTGGCTTGCTGCGCGCCGGATCGAGTTCCTGCAGGGCAGCAACAGCCTGACGGGCCGGCGGTACCGGATCATGAACGAGGTACCGACGGTTCTGATGGTGGTCATCGTGCTGTCGGTGGTGATCCGGCCATAGGCAGGCGGACCGGACAGGCCAGTCAAGATTGACACCGGTTCCGGCCGGGTGTAGCGGTTTTGCCGGCGCTGGCCGTCCGGCCGAAAGCGTGTTTCCGGACATGGGGCTTCAGCGCGGCCAGCGGTTGGGCAGCGGGATTCAGGACATGGAAGACATGGTGATCGAGGGGCGGCTCAACCTTTCCGAGCTGAAGGCAAAGAGCCCGGCCGAGCTGTTGGCGCTTGCCGAGGATCTGGAGATCGAGAACGCGCCTTCCATGCGCAAGGGCGAGATGATGTTCTCGATCCTGAAGGAGCGTGCCGAGGAAGGTTGGGAAATCTCCGGTGACGGTGTTCTGGAAGTGCTGCAGGACGGCTTTGGTTTTCTGCGGTCTCCTGAGGCCAACTATCTGCCGGGTCCGGACGATATTTATGTGTCGCCCGACATGATAAGGCAGTTCAGCCTGAGGACCGGAGACACGATCGAGGGGGTTATTCAGGCGCCGGCCGATGCAGAGCGTTACTTTTCGATGATCCGTGTGACACGGATCAATTTCGACGAGCCCGAGAGGGCCCGTCACAAGGTTCATTTCGACAATCTGACGCCGCTTTATCCGGACGAGCGCCTGCAAATGGAAACCGATAACCCGGCGGTGAAGGACAGGACGGCACGGATCATCGATATCGTGGCACCACTGGGCAAGGGTCAGAGGGCGCTGATCGTGGCGCCGCCGCGGACGGGCAAGACGATCATCCTGCAGAATATTGCGCATTCGATCGAGAAGAACCATCCGGAATGCTATCTGATCGTACTGCTGATCGACGAACGCCCGGAAGAGGTTACGGACATGCAGCGCAGCGTGAAGGGGGAGGTGATTTCATCGACGTTCGATGAACCGGCGACCCGGCACGTCGCGGTTGCAGAGATGGTGATCGAGAAGGCCAAGCGCCTTGTCGAGCACAAGCGCGATGTTGTCATCCTGCTTGATTCGATCACCCGGCTCGGCCGTGCATTCAACACTGTGGTGCCGTCTTCGGGCAAGGTTCTGACCGGGGGTGTGGACGCCAATGCATTGCAGCGGCCGAAGCGGTTCTTCGGGGCAGCGCGGAACATCGAGGAAGGTGGATCGCTGACGATCATCGCGACGGCGCTGATCGATACCGGCAGCCGGATGGACGAGGTGATTTTCGAGGAGTTCAAGGGCACCGGCAACAGCGAGATCGTGCTGGATCGCAAGATCTCCGACAAGCGGGTGTTCCCTGCGATCGATATTCTGAAATCAGGTACCCGAAAGGAAGAACTCCTGGTCGAGAAGAGCGCCTTGCAGAAGACCTTTGTCCTGCGTCGTATCCTGAACCCCATGGGAACGACGGATGCGATCGAGTTTCTGAATTCGAAGCTGAAGCAGACGAAGACCAACGGGGAGTTCTTCGATTCCATGAACACCTGACAGGGGCGGCTCTGGCCGGCACGGGCGGAAATGGATACGATCTTTGCCCCGGCGTCGGGGCGCGCGCGCGCCGGTGTGGCGGTGATCCGGGTTTCGGGCCCGGAGTCGGAACGGGCGATCATGCGGCTGACCGGCAGGAAGCCGCCGGAGGCACGTCGGTTGGTGTTGTGCACCCTGCGGGACGAAAACGGTGGCGTACTGGACAGCGGGCTTGTGGTGGTTTTCGCCCCTGGCGCCAGTTTCACGGGTGAATCGAGCGCCGAACTGCATGTCCATGGCAGTATCGCGGTGGTCGACAGCGTGTTGCGCTGTCTGGGGCGGATGCCTGGGCTGAGGCTGGCGGAGGCGGGTGAATTCACCCGGCGGGCGCTGGAGAACGGGCGCCTGGATCTGGCCGAGGTCGAAGGGCTTGGCGACCTCATAGCCGCAGAGACGGAACTTCAGAGAAGGCAGGCGCTTTCGCTGGCCCGGGGCGGGTTGCGGCAGCAAGTGGGTGAATGGCGCCAGTGCCTGGTGTCGGTTCTTGCATTGCTGGAAGCCTGCATCGACTTTCCGGAAGAAGAGATTCCGCCGTCGGTGCTGGCGGAGGCCGAACGGGGCATCGTTGCGTTGATCGACGGGCTGATCCGCGAGATCGACGGCTTCCGGATGGCGGAACGGATACGGGAGGGCTTTGAGGTTGCCATAGTCGGCCCGCCGAATGTCGGCAAATCGACATTGCTCAATGCATTGGCCGGACGGGAAGCAGCGATCACGTCGGAGCACGCTGGAACGACACGGGATGTGATCGAAGTACGCATGGACCTTGACGGAGTGCCGGTGACCTTTCTGGACACGGCGGGGTTACGGGACACCGTAGACGAAGTTGAAGCGAAAGGGGTAGCGCGAGCGCGCGAGCGCGCGAAGGGTGCCGATCTGCGGATTATCTTAATCAAGGAGCCCGGCGATGCTCCGATCATGACCCCGGTCGAGGGCGACATGGTGCTGTTGGGTCGTGCGGATTTGTTTCCTGATTTCAAGGGTATGCGGGTTTCCGGCAGGTCGGGAGAGGGCGTCGGCGTGATGACGAAGGCGATTGGTGCGCTGCTGTCCGGGCGGGCCGCATTGGCGAGCGGTATTTCGCGCGCTCGGCACCGGGAGGCCGTGCTTGGCGCATTGGGCTCTTTGGAAATGGCGCGGGATGGTCTAGAGGATGGAGAAACCGGGATCGAACTTGTCGCCGAGGCGTTGAGGGTTACGATGGGCAGGCTGGAACGTCTGATCGGACGTGTGGACGTCGAGGACGTGCTTGGTGAGATCTTCGGGTCGTTCTGCATCGGTAAATGACGGATGGTTGATGTGTCGGGATTTGATGTGATTGTCGTCGGGGGTGGGCATGCGGGTGTCGAGGCCGCGCATGTTGTCGCCAGGATGGGGGGGCGGGCGTGCCTCGTGACGCTGCAGAGCAGCGCCATCGGGGTGATGTCATGCAATCCTGCTATCGGTGGGCTTGGCAAGGGTCATCTTGTCCGGGAAATCGATGCTCTTGACGGTGTGATGGGCCGGGCGGGGGACTGGTCGGGCATCCAGTTTCGTCTTCTCAATCGCAGCAAGGGCCCGGCTGTGCAGGGGCCGCGTGTGCAGGCCGATCGGCGGAGGTATCGGGATGCGGTGCAGAGGGCTGTGCGTGGGCAGGAAGGCCTGAACGTCATCGAGGGAGAGGTGACGGATCTACGGGTCACGAAGGGTCGGGTCTGTGGTGTCGTGCTTGCAGATGGCAGCGTAGTGCCTGGCGAAGCGGTTGTACTGACAACGGGTACGTTCCTGAGGGGCGTGATCCATGTCGGGACGAATCGCAGTGAG
>SKWP01000148.1 GCA_007128865.1 Paracoccaceae bacterium | reverse complement strand
GCCATCGGCATCCCCACGGTGTTCACCGGCGCCATCATCACCGAACAGATATTCCGGGTGAACGGGCTGGGCGATGCGCTGATCCGGGCGATCTATGTTTCCGACATGCCGATGGTGCAGACCATCACCTTCATGTTCGCGGTGCTGATCGTGCTGTTCAACCTGATTGCCGACCTGCTGTACGGCATCCTCGACCCGAGGATCCGCTATGACTGATGCCGCGGTCAAGCTGCCCGATCCCGAACCCGGCGGGCCCAAGCCCTTTACCCCGGACGAGGCCTTCCGCCCCTCGCGCAATCAGTGGTGGGATGTCTGGGACCAGTTCAAGACCCACAAGGGCGCGCTGGCGGGAATGATCGTGTTCTTCTCGATCATCCTGTTCGTCACGGTCGGGCCGTGGATATGGACGGCCGATCCCGGCTTCATCAACATCCGCGCCCGCAATCAGGGCATGAGCTGGACACACCCGCTGGGGACCGACCAGCTGGGCCGCGACATGCTGGCGCGGATGATGTACGGCGGCCGCGTTTCGGTCGCGGTGGGCATGGTGGCGATGCTGCTGGGGCTGATCCTGGGCACGCTGATCGGGGTGATCGCGGGGTATTTCAGGGCGCTGGACGGCCTGCTGATGCGCACCACCGACCTGTTCCTAGCGCTGCCGCTGCTGCCGCTGCTGCTGATCATGGTGCTGCTGTTCCGCGACCTGCTGGCACAGAACTTCGGCGAGGCGACGGGCGTCTTCGTGCTGATCGTCGTCGCAATCGCGATCACCAGCTGGATGCAGACCGCGCGGATCGTCCGCGGCGACGTGCTGGCGCTGAAGGAACGCGAATTCGTGCTTGCCGCCCGTTCGATCGGAACCCCGGCGCGGCGGATCGCCACCCGCCACATCCTGCCCAATGTGATGTCGCCGATCATGGTTTCGGCAACGCTGGGCATCGCTTCGGCGATCATCACCGAATCGGCTCTGTCCTTCCTCGGGCTGGGCTTTCCGCCGGATTTTCCCACCTGGGGGCGGCTGCTGTATGACGGGCGCGACTGGATCGAGCAGTACCCGGCCAGGGTGGTCTGGCCGGGTTTGCTGATCTCGCTGACGGTGCTGAGCGTCAATTTCATCGGTGACGGGCTGCGCGACGCGCTCGACCCGCGCGTAAGGGGGCGCTGAAACCGGTCAGAGCGCCTCAAGCGCCTCGGCCAGCCTGTCTGCGCCATGGCGGAACGGGTCGACAGTCGGCAGGCCCAGGCGCGTCTCGACTTCGGCGCAGTACTCTGCCGCCTCGGTGTCGGACAGCGCGGCGGTGTTGATCGACACGCCGGCCACAACGCAGGCCGGATTGGCCACCCGCGCCATGGCCAGCGCCGTATCGCGCACCGCTTCCAGCGATGGCAGCGGATGGTTTGGCAGGCCCCGCATATGGGTCCGGGTGGGTTCATGGCACAGGATCAGGGCATCGGGCTGCCCGCCATGGATCAGCGCCAGGGTGACGCCCGAGTACGAGATGTGGAACAGGCTGCCCTGCCCCTCGATCAGATCCCAGTGATTGGGGTCGTTGTCGGGCGTCAGCCATTCGATCGAACCGGCCATGAAGTCGGCCACGACCGCATCCAGCGGCACGCCCCCGCCAGTGATGAGAATTCCTGTCTGCCCGGTGGCGCGGAACGTCGCGTTCATGCCCCGGGCATGCATCGCCTTTTCCATGCAGAGCGCGGTGTACATCTTGCCGATGGAACAATCCGTACCGACGGCCAGCATCCGCTTGCCGGTCCGGCGCACGCCGTTGGCAATGGGATACTTGACATCGGGCACCCGGACATCGTGCAGGCTGCGGCCGGTGGCACGGGCAACGGCGGCAAGATCCTCTTCGTCACGAAGCAGGTTGTGCAGCCCCGAGGCCAGATCGAACCCTTCCTCGAGCGCCTGCACCAGCACCTTCTTCCAGCTCTGGCTGATGACACCGCCACGGTTGGCAACGCCGATGACCAGCGTCTTGCAGCCTGCCTGCCTTGCCTCGGTCAGGGTCATGTCGGGCAGGCGCATGTCGGCCTTGCAGCCGGGCAGGCGCAGCTGGCCGACGGCATATTCGGGGCGCCAGTCCTTGATGCCCTGGGCGACCTTGGCGGCAAGCTGATCGGGCGCATCGCCCAGAAACAGCAGATACGGTGTGCGGATCATGGCGCAGTCCTGTCTTTCGGGTTGGTCGGAAGCCCGGCGCAACCGCTGGAGAGGCCATGTGCCGCAAGCCCCAACGTAGCGACCGATTGGCTTTGATGATGCCTGCAACGCGATGCAAAGGGGTGGCAAATTGCACGGCTGAAGCGCAAATTTTCGGAGAAAATTCGATGAAGCGGTCAAATGGCAGGAGAAAATTGCACCAATATCCGAAACACCGGTCAGTAACGCCCGCTGCATTGCCGCCTTGCGGGAGTGCGGGCAATATTCTATCGCTAAGTGCCGCCTGAGCGCACAGAAACTGCCGGAACCTTTGCCGATGTCCTTTCGCCCGCAACCGCCCGCACCATCGCGCCCCAACCGCTGCCAGCTGTTCGGGCCCGGATCGCGCCCCGAAATCTTTGCAAAGATGGCGGCGTCCGCGGCCGATGTCATCAACATCGACCTGGAGGATTCGGTCGCGCCGGACGACAAGGCAAAGGCACGCAACAGCGTGATCGCCGCGACCCATGACGTCGACTGGGGCAGAAAGACCCTTTCGGTGCGCATCAACGGGCTGGATACGCCCTGGTGGTATCGCGATGTGGTGGAGCTTGTGGAAAACGGCTCGGACCGGCTCGATCTGATCATGATCCCCAAGGTCGGCTGCGCTGCCGATCTCTATGCCGTCGATGCACTGGTCACGGCCGTGGAACGGGCTGTCGGCCGGGCGCGGCCCATCGGGTTCGAATGCATCATCGAATCGGCGGCCGGCATCGCCCATGTCGAAGAGATCGCCGCCGCGACGCCCCGGTTGCAGGCCATGAGCCTGGGCGCGGCCGATTTTGCCGCCTCGATGGGCATGGCCACCACCGGCATCGGCGGCACCCAGGAAAACTATTACATGCTGCGGGAGGGACAGAAGTTCTGGGCCGATCCCTGGCACTGGGCGCAGGCTGCCATCGTCGCGGCCTGCCGCACCCATGGCGTGCTGCCGGTGGATGGCCCGTTCGGTGACTTTTCGGATGACGAAGGGTTTCGCGCCCAGGCGCTGCGGTCTGCCACGCTGGGCATGGTCGGAAAATGGGCGATCCACCCCCGGCAGGTCGCGCTGGCCAACGCCGTGTTCACCCCGTCCGATGCAGCCGTTGCCGAAGCGCGCGAAATCCTGGCCGCTATGGAGGCCGCCAAGGCCGCAGGCCAGGGCGCTGCCGTCTACAAGGGCCGTCTGGTCGATATCGCCTCGATCCGCCAGGCCGAAGGCATCGTGCGGCAGGCCGAGTTGATCGCGGCGGGATAGGTTTTCCGGCGGCCGCTGCAAACAGGTGGCTGACAGATGCCCGCGAATCGGGCAGAGTACAAACAACCGGAGCGCCGCAACGGGAGGGGAGGCCCGCCGGCGCGAATCGGGAGGACGCACGCCCCGGGCCAAGCCCCGGGGCGTTGCCGTTTCTGCCCCACTTGCCAGCGACCGCATGGCGCGGGCAGGGCAACGAGCCGCCCCGGCGCAATCGGTCGCAAGGGTATCCGGGGGCGATCTGGCCATTTGCATAATCCCGCAGCGGACGGCATACAGTCGCAACCGCCGCATCGGGAGGGCCGATGAACTACCTGGAATTCGAAAAGCCGCT
>SKWP01000174.1 GCA_007128865.1 Paracoccaceae bacterium | reverse complement strand
GGGCTGCGGCCCGACGCGGTGGCCCTGCCACGCGCCGGCGGTGACGATGGCGCCAATCTTGTGGTGCGCGACCTGCGCGCGACGGGCACCGTGATGGCGGGCGGCAGCCTGACGCTGGAATGGACCACGACGAACGAAGGCTCTGCCATCGCGCCGGGCAGCCCGGCCGAACGGCTGGTGGTGCGCAACGCGGAAACCGGGGCGCTTCTGGATGCCCGGCTGTTGCCGCTCGATCCCGGCGGCGCCGGCCTGGCGCCCGGCGGCAGCATCGCGCGGCAGGCCGAGGTCGAACTGCCGTCCGGGCTCGACGGTACCGGCCGGATTGAGGTTCTGGTGATCACCGACGCGCTTAACGTGGTTCCGGAAAGCTCTGCCGACGGGCTGGCCGAATTCGACAATGCCGCGCGGCTGGAGGTCGAGGCGCTGGACGCGGCCTTTCCGAACCTCGTCGCGCAGGAAATCATCCTGCCCGATCTGGAAGACTGGGTGCCGGGTGGCGAGATCACCATCTCCTGGCGGGCGGGCAACGAGGGCAACGCCCCGGCCGAGGGCGGCTGGACCGAACAGATCCTGCTGTATCGCGGTCGCCCGGGCTGGAGCGGCTCTGAAGTGGTGGCGGTGCGCAACATCACGATCACCGAGCCGCTCGCACCCGGCGAAAGCGTGCTGCGCAGCACCACCATGACCCTGCCCGAGGGCGAAAACAACGATCTGCGCGACCGCTTCTATTTCGAGGTCCGGCTCGACACAGAACGCGACGTGGAGGAAAGCGCACCCGGCATCGATGCCGAGGCCGACAACGAGCTGACAGAAACCTTGATCGCAACCCCCGATCTGGCGATCGAGGGGCTGGAAGTTGTCACCGCCGAGCCGGAGGCGGGACGGCCCATCGAGATCGCCTTCACCATCCGCAACGATGGCCTTCTGCCCGCGCCCGATAAAGGCGGCCACCGGGTCTGGCTCTACAGCGTCGATGCCGGCCGGACAGTGCTTACCACCATCATTCCGGCGGTTCCGGTAGCCCCGGGTGCCAGCGTTGCCTACAGCGCACAGATCGATTTGCCGCTGGATGCCGTGGGTGAGCTGTGGCTGGAGGTGGAGCTCAACCGCACCGAGGACGGGCCCGCCTTTACCGAACTCGACCCCGATAGCGGTTTCAGCGGGCGGTCCAACAACTGGCAGGAAATCGAGTTCGAGGCGGCCGCACCGCTGCGTTCCGATCTGGTGACAGCGGCACCCGCGGTGCCGGGCACCGCCGAGATGGGCGCCCCCTTCAGCGTGACATGGCAGGTCGAAAACGACGGTGCCGCCGCGACCGAACTTGACGCATGGACCGACCGGGTGATCCTGACCCGGCAGGACGAACCGGGCGGTCCGGATGACGTGATCCTGGGCGAGGTCGCACGCAGCGGCGCGCTGGCGGTGGGCGACAGCTATGAAGGCCGGCTCGACACCACCCTGCCGGCGCTGGAGCCCGGCACATGGCGGGTCTTCGTTATTGCCGATTCCGGCGAAAAGCTGGACGCCCCCGGCACCCGCGCCTCCAACACCTCTGCCGCCGCCGAATTCGAGGCCGTGCTGCCCGACCGCAGCCTGAGCGCTGACAATGTCGCGCTGTCCGCAACCCGGGTCTTTTCAGGTAGCACGCTTGATGTGTCATGGCAGGTCGGCGCGAGCGGCACGCAAGACGTGCCCGCAGGCATCGTCGACCGCGTCTGGCTGTCCTTTGGCCCCGATCTGGCTGCCGATGCGGTGCTTCTGGGCGAAATCACCGCCGATGAGCCGCTCGCCCCGGGCGAGACCCGGTCAGAGAACATTTCTGTCACCCTTCCGGCCGATGCCGCCGGGGTGCTGCATGTGGTGGTGGAAACCAACGCGACCGGGCTCATCGTCGAAAGCGACACTACTGGCAACACCGCGAGCGCCGGCATAGAGATCCAGTCGCGCCCGGCGCCCGATCTGGCAGTGGCCGAGGTCATTGCGCCCACGATTGCGAATGCCGGCGGCCTGATCGAGGTCACCTTTACCGTTCTTAATGACGGTGCCGAGGCCGCGCGCGGGCCATGGACCGACCGCATCACCCTCAGAAACCCTGTCACCGGCGCGCAGGCCAGCACCCTCTCGGTCGGGGTGGAACGTACCCGCGATCTGGCTCCGGGCGAATCCTATACGGTGACCCGGCTCGTGCATCTGCCAACGGGGCTGTCGGGGGAGTATGACGTCGCTGTGACGACCGATGCGACGGGGCGGGTGTTCGAGGCCGGGCTGGAGGACAACAACACCAGGACCGCGGCCGAAACCATCATGATCGGGCGGCCCGATCTGGTCGCCTCCGGGCTCGATGCGCCGGCGGCGGGGACGGCAGGCACCGAAATCAGCATCAGCTACCAGGTGGAGAACGACGCCGCCTTCACCGCGCTGGGCGGCTGGACCGATACACTCTGGCTCAGCCCCGATGGCAGCCTCGGCGGCGATGCCGTGCGGGTTGCCGATGTAGCGCGCGAGGGTCCGCTGGAGCCCGGCACCACCCGGACCGAAACGATCACGGCACAACTGCCGCTAGGGGTTTTCGGTGAACTGTATCTGGTGGTCGAGATCAACAGCGACGGCGGCCTGCTCGAAGTTGCCGGCGGAACCGCGAACAACCTGGTCAGCGCGGCGATCGACCTCGCCGATACGGACTACCCCGATCTGACCGTTGCCGCGTTCGATGCACCGGCGGAATTGCGCGGCACGTTCTTTCAGGCCGATTTCGAATGGACAGTGCGCAACGACGGACCCGCGGCGACACGCGCCGAGAGCTGGCATGACGAATTGTGGCTGCTCGACGAGGATGGCAACGAGATCGCGCTTCTGGGCCGCTTTGCCCGCAACGGCGCACTGGGACCGGGCGAAAGCTATTCCCGCAGCGAGGACATCAGCACCAGCGTAAGCGACGGCATCTATACGCTGGAGCTTCGTGTCGATGTGGATGGCAAGGTATTCCAGCAGCCCGGCGCCGCGCCCGAGGTGGTTTCGCGGCAGATCGTTCTGGCCGGCGGGCCCCACGCCGATCTGGCGGCACGCGACGTTCAGGTGGAGGATTCCAGCGTCGTCGCCGGCGAGACCCTGCGCGTGGAGTGGGCGGTTGAAAATGTCGGCCCGATCTCGACCGCCGAGGCCACGAGACTGTCGACGAACCCGTTCACCCGGATCCCCCCCTCTCCGAACATCACGGACCGTGTCCGGCTTGTCCCGGTCGGTCAGGGCAACACCGGCAGCACCGCAGCCGAGCGGGTGACGCCGGTGGTGCTGGAGCCGGGCGGCAGCTATACCGCCGGCATCGATCTGCAGATCCCGCTCTGGATGTCGGGCACGTTCCGCGTTGAGGTCGAGGCCAATTTCGGCGGCCGGGTCTACGAGCTTTTCCGCGGCGACAACGTCGCGGTTGGCCCGGAAATCACGGTGGTTCCGATCGATGCGCCCGACCTGCAGGTGCATGATCTCGAACTGCCCGATCTGCTGGCCGAAGGCGAGGTGCTCGACATCGCCTGGCGGCTGTCGAACGGCGGACCGGGGGCGACCGTCGCCGGGTTTCAGGAGACCGTGCGATTCACGCCCAACCCGGGCAGCGGCTTTTCCTCCAGCGTGCTCGCGCAGATCACGAGCGAGCATAACGAAGGGCTCGCACCCGGAGAGGAGCGTCAGCGCAGCATCCGCCTCGACAGCGCGACCATCGCCGGCATCGCGGCGGGCGGCACGATCACCGTCGAGGTCGGACGCCTTGGCGCCCAGCCTTTCCCGCAG
>SKWP01000255.1 GCA_007128865.1 Paracoccaceae bacterium | reverse complement strand
ACAAGCTCGTCCTCGGTGCGCGCCAGCCCCACGCCGATGGAAGACCCGAGGCTTGCGGGCTTGACCACCGCCGGCAGGCCAAACCCGGCGCGGACCGCGGACAGATAGCGGTCGTGATCATCCTCGTCGCCGCGGCGCACCAGCACATGGTCAAGCACCGGCACCCCGGCCGCGCGGGCGACCGTCTTGGTCAGATCCTTGCGCATGGCAACGGCCGAATGGGTGGCCGAAAACCCGGTTACCGGGATGCCCAGAACCTCGAACATCGCCTGGATGCGCCCGTCCTCGCCATAGGCGCCGTGGCACGCCGGCAGCGCACAGTCAAAGCGCAGCGCACCGCCACCGGCAAGGCGCAGCTCTGGCCCGGCCTCGCCCCAGGCGAAATGCGCCTCTTCCAGCCCCGCAGGCGCCGGCCGGAAGCGTGCCGGGTCGCGCAGCGCCGGGCCGGTGCGGAAACGGTTGTCGAAGCCCAGATGCACCGGGATGATATCGAACCGGCGGGCATCGGCCGCCTCCATCACCTGCTGAGCGGTCACGACATTCACGTCGTGTTCGGGGCTGGCACCCCCGAAAACGACGACAAGGCGGGTTCTTGCTGGCATGGCGCGGCTGATCGCCTGTCGTTGCTGCGGCGGCGGTTCGGGTATATCGCAATGGTTGAGGGGCTGCCACACATGATGTAGGCGGCGAGGGTCGGAGCAGGCGGAGCGGTCCGGACGATGCACTTGCACACCATCGGCAGCGACGGACGCCCAGATGTGCTGTTCACCCACGGCTGGGGGCGCAGCCATCACGACTTCATCCCGGTGGCGGAATCGCTTGCAGCCATCGCGCGGTCAACGCTGGTGGACCTGCCCGGCTTTGGCGAAACCCCGCGCCCGGAAGCCGCCTGGACCACGGCGGATTATGCCGGCCATGTCCATTCCGCGATGCTTGCGGCCGGGCGGGTGCCGTATCTCTGGGTCGGGCATTCCTTTGGCGGGCGGCTTGGCCTGCGCGCGGCAGTGGCCTTTCCCGGCGCGCTGACCGGGATGGTTCTGGTTGCCGCGGCGGGGATACCGCGCGCCCGCACCCCGTGGCAGCGGCTGCGCGGGCGTTGGCGTTCGGCCGCCTTCGGCTTTCACAAGGGGCGCGCCGGCAGCGAGGCCGAAATCATCGAACTGGAGCGCCGATTTGGCAGCGCCGACTATGTCGCCAGCCGCGCAAGCGGTTTGCGCGACATCTTCCTTGCCACCGTCGCCGAGGACCAGAGCCGCAATCTGCCCCGAATCGCCACCCCGACGCGGCTGATCTATGGCGCGCAGGACACCGAAACGCCGCCCGAAATCGGCCGGCGCATGGCTGCCGCGATACCCGGCGCGGAATGCGTGGTGCTGGACGGGCTGGATCACATCGGCGTGCTGGCCCGCGGCCGCCACCAGATCGCCCGGGCGGTGCGCGACCTGCTGCGCGAAGGGGGGCCGGCATGACCCCGACCGCCGTTGCCGGAATGGCCGTGCTGCTGGCCGGGCTGGGGCTGCTTGTCTGGGTGCGCAGCCGCACCCTTCTGGCCTATTTCCAGCAGGAGGAATACGACAACGCGCGTTTTCTGCGCGCCCTGCCGCGGGTGGGGCTGTTCGACATCCGCGCAACCGTGGCTGCGGTGGCGCTGTGGGCGGTTGCGGGGCTTGCGGGCTGGTGGGGCGCCTTGCCCTTCCTGCTGGGTGCGGTCTTTGCGCTGATCGGCTGGCGGGAAATGCGCTGGCGGTTCAAGAAACCGCTGGCGATGACCGAACGCGCGCGGCGGATGCTGCTGCTGGCGCGGGGTCTTGCCGTTGTGCCGGTTGCGCTGGTGCTGTGGCATCCGCTCTGGGCGATTGCGGCGCTGCAGGCGCTGCCGCTGGCGCTGGTCGGTGCGAACCGGTTGCTGGCACCGCTGCAGCGCCGGATCAACGATGCCTATGTTGCCGAGGCCCGCGACCGGCTGGAACGGCTGCAACCGGTGACCATCGGCATTACCGGATCCTTCGGCAAGACGACGGTCAAGCATATCCTGGCCGAGCTGCTGGAAGCCGCCGGCCCGACCTTCTGGAGCCGGGGCAGCATCAACACCGTGCTGGGCCTGACCCGCCACATCCGCGAACGGCTGCAACCCGCGCACCGCTTCTTCGTGGCCGAGATGGGCGCCTACGGGATCGGCTCCATCCGCCGGCTGTGCGATTTCGCCCGGCCCCGTTTCGGCATCGTCACGGCGGTCGGTCAGGCCCATGTCGAACGCTTCGGCAGCCTCGAAGCCACCGCGCAGGCGAAATCCGAGCTTGCCGCGCATGTCGTTGCCCATGGCGAAAAGGTTGTGGTGACCGACCGGGTCGCCGCCCTGCCGCCCTTTGCCGCCCTGCGCGCACAGGCGCCGGAGAAATTCATCGTCGTGGGCGAAGGCCCGGACTGCGACCTGCGCATCCTCGATGCCCGCGCCGATGGCGACGACTGGCGGGTGCGGCTGGCGCTGAACCACCTGCCCGACCGCGCACCGCTGGAGCTGGTTCTGCCGCTGCTGGGGGCGCACAACGTGATGAACCTCGCGCTGGCGGTGGCGATGGTTTCGGTGGTGGCGCCCGAAATCCTCGACAAGCTGCCGCGACTGACACCGGGCATTGCGCAGATCCCGCACCGGCTGCAACGCAAGGATGCCGGCCACGGGCCGCTTGTTCTCGACGATGCCTACAACGCCAACGAAGACGGCTTTCTCAACGCGCTCGAAGTGCTGCGCGATCTGGCAGACCGCCGCCGGGGCCGCGCGATCCTGATCACCCCGGGGGTTGCCGAACTGGGCAGTGACCATGACATCGTGCATGGCCGGCTTGGCCGCGCCGCGGGCGATCATTGCGATGTCATCCTTGCCATCGGTGCCGAACGGATGGCCGCCTTTGCCGGGGCCGCGCGCGGGCGTCGCGCCGAGGTGCATGAGGTGGCCACCCTGGCCGAGGCCCGCGCCGCGCTGGCGGGCCTGCACCCCGGCGCCGCCGATGTGGTGCTTTACGAAAACGACCTGCCCGACCTGCTCGAGGAACGGCGGCTGTTGTAGGCGGCATGGTCTCGACCCCGCAGCGGCATTCTGGCATGGTCCGCGCCGGGCGCACCGGACCGGGCGACCATGGCAACGGCAAGCGGAGCGGCGATGTTCCTGCCCTTCTTCGAAACCCTGCGCAAGGCCGGCATTCCGGTCAGCCTGCGGGAATTCCTGACCTTTCTGGAGGCGATGCAGGCCGGGCTGGCAACCTATGACGTCGAGGCGTTCTATTATCTCGCACGCTCGGCAATGGTGAAGGACGAACGCCACATCGACCGTTTCGACCGTGCCTTTGCCGAAGCCTTCAAGGGGCTGGAAACGATCAGCAGCGACAGGGTGCTCGAGGCGCTGGACCTGCCGAAGGAATGGCTGGAAAAGCTGGCCGAAAAGCATCTCAGCCCCGAGGAGCGCGCGCAGGTCGCCGCCATGGGCGGGTTCGACAAGCTGATGGAGACCCTGCGCCAGCGGCTGGCCGAACAGAAGGGCCGCCATCAGGGTGGCAGCAAATGGGTCGGCACCGCCGGTACCTCGCCCTTCGGCGCCTGGGGTTACAACCCCGAAGGCGTGCGCATCGGCCAGACCGAAAGCCGCCACCAGCGTGCGGTGAAGGTCTGGGACAAGCGCGAGTTCCGCGATTTCGACGACACGGTGGAGCTTGGCACCCGCAACATCAAGGTGGCGCTGAAGCGGCTGCGCAAATGGGCGCGCGACGGCGCCGAGGAAGAACTTGACCTCGAC